>DAOLIZ010000055.1:8022-15634 GCA_035328285.1 Gemmatimonadales bacterium | reverse complement strand
AGCTTCTTGTACTTGATGCGGTGCGGCTGGTCCGCCGAGGTGCCCTTCCGGCGGTGGAAGTCGGCCGAATATTCCTGGTAGTTGCCCTCGAACCAGACGACCTGGCTGTCGCCCTCGAAGGCCAGCATGTGCGTGGCGATCCGGTCGAGGAACCACCGGTCGTGGCTGATGACGACCGCGCAGCCGGCGAAGGCGACCAGCGCGTCTTCCAGGGCGCGGAGGGTGTCCACGTCGAGATCGTTGGTCGGCTCGTCGAGCAGGAGCAGGTTGCCGCCGGTCTTCAGCAGCTTGGCCAGGTGCAGCCGGTTCCGCTCCCCCCCCGAGAGGATGCCCACCTTCTTCTGCTGGTCGGTGCCTCGAAAGTTGAAGCCCGCGCAGTAGGCCCGGGCGTTCACCTCGCGGCCGCCGAAGTCGAGCACATCCGCGCCGCCGCTGATCTCCTCGTACACCGTCTTGGAGGCGTCGAGGGCCTCGCGGCTCTGGTCCACGTAGGAGGCCTTGACAGTGGCCCCGATGGTCAGCGTGCCGGCGTCGGGCTGTTCCTGCTGGGCGATCATGCGGAACAGGGTGGTCTTGCCGGCGCCGTTGGCGCCGATGACGCCCACGATTCCGCCGCGCGGCAGGGAGAAGTCGAGGTTCTCGAAGAGGAGCCGGTCGCCGTAGCCCTTGGCAAGCCCCTTGGCGATGACCACCTCGTCGCCGAGGCGAGGGGGACGCGGGATCAGGATTTCGGCCGTGCCCTCGCGGACGCGATCCCCCTCGGCCAGCATCTCTTCGTAGCGGGTGACGCGCGCCTTGTTCTTCGCCTGCCGGGCCCGCGGGGACATCTGCACCCATTCGAGTTCGCGCTGCAGCGTCCGCTGGCGCGCCGAGGCCTGCTTCTCCTCGGTGGCGAGCCGGGCCTGCTTCTGCTCCAGCCAGGAGGAGTAGTTCCCCTTCCAGGGAATGCCCTGCCCGCGGTCCAGCTCGAGAATCCATCCCGCCACGTTGTCGAGGAAGTAGCGGTCGTGCGTGACGGCCACGACGGTGCCGGGGAACTCCGCGAGGTGCCGTTCCAGCCACGCGACGGACTCGGCGTCGAGGTGGTTGGTGGGCTCGTCGAGGAGGAGCATGTCGGGCTGCTCGAGGAGGACGCGGCAAAGCGCCACCCGCCGCTTCTCCCCGCCGGAGAGGGTGGCCACCGAGGCGTCGCCGGGCGGCAGGCGCAGGGCGTCCATCGCGATGTCGATGGTCCGGTCGAGGTCCCAGAGGTTGAGGGTCTCGATCCGTTCCTGCAGGTTGCCCTGGCGTTCGAGGAGGGCGGTCATCTCGTCGTCGCTCATCGGTTCCGCGAACCGGGCGGAGACCGCCTCGAACTCCGTGAGCAGGGCGCGCTGCTCGCGCACGGCCTCCTCGACGTTGCCCCGCACGTCCTTGTCCGGATCGAGGACGGGTTCCTGCGGGAGAAAGCCGATCTTCGTCCCCTCGGCCGCGCGCGCCTCCCCGATGAAGTCCTGGTCGACCCCGGCCATGATCCGCAGGAGCGAGCTCTTCCCGGCGCCGTTGGCGCCGAGCACGCCGATCTTGGCGCCGGGGAAGAACGAGAGATAGATCCCCTTGAGGACCTCCCGCTTGGGCGGGACGACCTTGCCGAGGTTCACCATGGTGTAGATGTACTGTGGGTTTGCCATAGGGGCGGGAGTATAGCGTGCGCCCGCGGGTGCTGGAAGGGGGAGGAAACCGAAAGGGCACGCCAGCGGGCGTGCCCTTCGTCCGGTCCCTGCGGGGGATGTCGGGAACTACGAAAGGTGCTTGCTGACGAGCTTGGTCATCTCGAACATGTTGACCTTGCCGCGTCCACCGAAGACCGCCTTGAGGTTGGCATCGGCGTTGATGTCGCGCTTGTTCTTGGCGTCCTGCAGCTTGTTCTTCTTGATGTACGCCCACAGCCGCTTGGTGACTTCGGTGCGCGGATACGGGCCGGCGCCGATGACCGCCGCGAGGGCGGGGGAGACCTTCATCGGCTTCATGAACGCCGCCGACGGCTTACGCTTGGAGGCCGTCTTTTTCTTCTTGGGGGCCTTCTTCTTCGCGGCCTTCTTGACGGTCTTCTTCTTCGCGGTCTTCTTGACGGCCTTCTTCGCCGCCTTCTTCGCCGGCTTCTTTGCCGCCTTCTTCTTCTTGGCTGCCATCGCGACTCTCCGTTACAGAGGGGAAACTCCACGTGTGCCGCAGGGGACACCGTTGCACTGCGCCATCAATGTAGCAACTTTTCCCTCTGTCAACAATAGGAAACCGGTGATTTTCCCTCGAGAAACCGGTCGCCCGGACCGGCGCCGGCGCCCGGATGTGCTCGCCACCGCCCCGGTAGATGTACATTTCGCCGACCCGCACACGGAGTTTCCGATGCCACGCTCGCCCTGGGGAATCACGCTGGCCGCGGCGCTCGTCGCGGGCGCGGCGTGCACCGGCGCCTCGCAGGAACCGCTGGCGATCGGCGCCGTCGCCCCCGGCTTCGCCCTGACGGGCGCCACGCGGGAGGGGATTCTCGCTTCCCCGGTGCGCCTGGAGGAGCTGCGGGACAAGACGGTGATCATCGCCTTCTTCTACCAGGCGAAGACCAAGGGCTGAACCATCCAGATGAACGCGTACCGTGATCAGTACGCGACGCTCTTCCACGACGGCCGGGATGTCGTGCTGCTGGCCATCAGCACCGATGCCCCCGAGGTCCTGGCCGCCTGGGCCAGGGAGGCGGACTATCCGTTCACCTTCCTGAGCGATCCCGGCGGCGCGGTGGGCAAGGCATACGGTGCCCACAGCATGACGGGTCTCAACAACCGGAACCTCTTCGTCGTGGCACCGGGCGGGAGGATCGGGTACCGAGCCGTACCGTTCCGCGAGACGGATCCCACGGCCTACACCGCGCTCGGCGCGGCGATCGATTCCCTTGCGGCGGCCCCCTGACGGTTAGATTCCCCGCCACCATCCACCCTGGAAGAGACGACATGCGCATTGGAGTCCCTGCGGAAACTCGCCCCCACGAACGGCGCGTCGCCCTGGTGCCCGACGGCGTGGCCAAGCTGACGAAGGCCGGCTGCGACGTCCTGGTGCAGCGCGGCGCCGGTGCCGCCGCCTACGTGCCCGACGCGGACTTCGAAGCCGCGGGCGCCACGCTCGTCGGCACGGCCGCGGACGCGTTCGGCGCGGATCTCGTCCTCAAGGTGCAGCGCCCCACGGCCGACGAGGCGGGCCTCCTCCGCGAGGGCGCCGCGCTGGTCAGCTTCCTCGCCCCGGCGGCCTCGGGCGACCTGCTCGCGGTGCTCGCCGCGCGCAAGGTGACCGCCTTCGCCATGGAACTGGTGCCCCGCACCACCAAGGCGCAGTCGATGGACGCGCTCTCCTCGCAGGCCACGATCGCCGGGTACAAGGCCGTGCTGATCGGCGCCGACGCCATGGGCCGCATCCTCCCGATGCTGACCACCGCCGCCGGAACACTGGCCCCGGCCAAGGTGTTCGTGGTCGGCGCCGGCGTGGCCGGCCTCCAGGCGATCGCCACCGCGCGGCGGCTCGGCGGCATCGTGTCGTCCTTCGACGTGCGTTCGGTGGTCCGTGAACAGGTCCAGAGCCTGGGTGCGACCTTCGTCGAGGTGGCGGCGGTCGAGGGCGAAGGCCAGGGCGGGTACGCGAAGGAACTCGCCGAGGAGCAGCAGGCCCGGGTGGTCGCCGGCATCGGTGAGCACGCCAAGGGCCAGGACCTGGTCATCACCACAGCCCAGATCCCGGGCCGGCCGGCGCCCCGCCTGATCACGGCGGAGGCCGTGCGCGCCATGAAGCCCGGCTCCGTCATCGTGGACCTGGCCGGGGAATCGGGCGGGAACTGCGAGCTCACCAAGTTCGGCGAGACGGTCTCCGTGAACGGCGTCACCATCCTGGCGCCCGTCAACCTGCCCGCCGGCGTGCCCCTCCACGCCAGCCAGATGTACGGGCGCAACGTCCTCACCTTCGTGACCTACCTGCTGAAGGACGCGGCCCTCCAGCTGGACCTCTCCGATCCGATCACCGGCCCGATGTGCGTTGCGCACGCGGGTGAACTCCGCACCGGCAAGGCGGCCTGATCATGGAAGCCCTCGTCCTGAGCATCACCCTCTTCGTGCTCGCCACCTTCCTCGGTGTCGAGCTCATCAACCGCGTCCCCACGACGCTCCATACCCCGCTGATGTCCGGCGCCAACGCCATCAGCGGCATCACCATCGTCGGCGCCCTGGTAGTGGCGGGCGGCGGCTACGGGTGGATCTCGTGGGTGTTCGGGGTCAGCGCGGTGATCTTCGCCATGATGAACGTGGTGGGCGGCTACGCCGTGACGGACCGGATGCTGGAGATGTTCACCAAGAAGCCGGAGGCCAAGTAATGCCCGCCGCGCTCGAACAACTCCTCTACCTGGTGGCCGCCGTCCTCTTCGTCCTCGGGCTGAAGCGCCTGGGCAGCCCCCTCACCGCCCGGCAGGGCAACCGGATGTCCGGGGTCGGCATGCTCATCGCCATCGCGGTGACGCTGTTCGATCACGGCATCCTCACCTACCAGGAGATCCTGGTCGGCATGTTCATCGGCTCCGCCGTCGGCTTCTGGATGGCGCGGGCGGTGAAGATGACCTCGATGCCGCAGATGGTGGCCCTCCTCAACGGCTTCGGCGGCGGCGCGTCGCTGCTCGTGGGCGGTGCGGAGTTCCTCAAGGCGGAACTGGCGGGGGTCACCCCCTCCATCGACATCGGCATCACGACCCAGCTCAGCCTCCTGATCGGCTCCGTCACCCTGTCGGGCAGCCTCATCGCATGGGCCAAGCTGCAGGAGGTCATGACCGGCAAGCCGATCACCTTCCCGCTCCAGAAGGGGGTCAATGGGACGCTCTTCGCCGCCATCGTCGGCCTCGCGGCGTACCAGCTGATCGTGCCGGAGCAGGTGCTCTGGCCCTTCTACGCCGTCATCGCCCTGGCGCTGGCGCTCGGCGTCCTGCTGGTGATCCCCATCGGCGGCGCCGACATGCCGGTGGTCATCTCCCTGCTGAATTCCTACTCCGGCATTGCCGCGGCCATGACCGGGTTCGTCATCCACAACAACCTGCTCATCATCGCGGGCGCGCTGGTCGGGTCGTCGGGCATCATCCTGAGCCAGATCATGTGCAAGGCGATGAACCGCTCGCTCGCAAACGTCCTCTTCGGCGCCTTCGGCGGCGATTCGTCCGGGGGCGGCAAGAGCTCCGAAGGGCTCACGGTCCGCCAGGTGACGGTCGAGGACGCGGCGGTGCAGCTCGGCTATGCCCAGTTCGTGATCGTGGTGCCAGGCTACGGGCTGGCGGTGGCGCAGGCGCAGCACGCGGTGCGCGAGCTGGCCGACCTGATCGAACGGCGGGGCGGGGAGGTCAAGTACGCGATCCACCCCGTGGCAGGGCGGATGCCGGGGCACATGAACGTCCTCCTGGCGGAGGCGAACGTCCCCTACGAGAAGCTCTGCGAGATGGACCAGATCAACGACGACTTCCAGCGGGCCGACGTGGCCCTGGTCATCGGTGCCAACGACGTGGTCAACCCGGCGGCGCGGTCCGATCCGTCGAGCCCCATCTACGGCATGCCGATCCTCAACGCCGACCAGGCCAAGAGCATCATCGTCATGAAGCGGGGGATGAGCGCGGGCTTTGCCGGCATCGAGAACGAACTCTTCTACAACCCGAAGACGGCCATGCTCTTCGGCGACGCCAAGAAGTCGCTGACCAGCCTGGTGACGGAGATCAAGGCGCTGTAGGCCCGCCCCAGCGCCGCACGTCGTTCACCGCCGCGAGGTCCCGGATCCGATCCTGGGCCTCGCGGTAGTTTTTGAGGAACTCCTCCCGCCACTTCGCCGGCAGGTTCGCCCGGAAATAGTCCGCCGTCATGAGGGTCCCGGTGTTCCCGGCATGAGTGGCCACGACCTCGCCCAGGAAGAGCGTGGACGGCCCCGCATCCATGGTGTTGATGACCCGGCATTCGAAGGCGGCGTGGCACTCCGTGAGCACGGGGACCCCGCTCTCGCCGATCCGGTGCGGCACCGTGGCCAGCTTGTCGTGCTCCTCCCGGCCACTCCGGAAGCCGAGCTGGTGGACCAGTTCGAGCTGGTCCTGGGTAAGCAGATGGGCGCCGAACCGTCCGCTCCCCCAGACCAGGTCGTGGCTGAGATGCCATTTGTGGACATAGATGGAGAGCCGGGGGTGCTCCGGGGAGATGCTCGCCCGGATGGCGCTGTCGAGGATCATGCCATTGGTCCGGCCCCCATGGGCCGATGTCACGGCGACGAGGGGGGAGGCCAGCCGGCGCAGCAGTTCGTACGAGTCGTTGGTCAGCATGACGTAATCTAGGCGGGGCAGGGCGGCCGCGGGGCAGGGGGGCAGGGTGTGTGCTGGGAACTCTTTGCCGCGTCAGGTGGTCTATAGAGATGTGCCTCCTTCGGGTAGGATGCGACGCCAAGTCCTTGTGCAATGCGACGTTGCCAATCTGGCAGGCATCTGGAGGGTACCTGATCATGTGGGGGAGGGGCTATTTGCCCTTGACTTGTGGCACGATTCTGCAACCCATTCGCGGCGCTGAGGTTAGCTAACCTGTTGATTTTTAGCGCCTTAGCTGTTATGTTTCACGACTGTATCTGGACGGCCATGTCGGCCGTTGATGCCCATAGAGTGCTGGGGTTTCCTCCGGAGGAGGTTCGGTGACTGTCAAGCCGCGCGCCAAGCGCCGTGCTGTTCGGCCGGCTCAGATTGCCAAGGCCGTTGACGAGGGACGCGAGTCGCTCGACCTGTACCTCGATGAGATCAGCCGGGTCCCGCTGCTGACCCGTGAGCAGGAGATGGAGCTTGCCCGCAAGGCGTTTCGGGGCAACGTGGCGGCCCAGGAGAAGCTGGCGCGCCACAACGTTCGGTTCGTCGTGTCGGTGGCCAAGAAGTTCCAGAATCGCGGGGTGCCGCTGGTCGACCTGATCGGCGAGGGCAACCTCGGCCTGATGACGGCCGCCCGCAAGTTCGATCCGGATCGCGGCGTCAAGTTCATTTCGTATGCCGTGTGGTGGATCCGTCAGGCCGTCCAGGCGGCCATCGCCCGGCACGGCCGGCCGGTCCGGGTGCCGCTCAATCGCACCGCCGACCTCAGCCGTCTCGGCCGCACCACCACGCTCCTGAAGGAGCGGCTCGGCCGGATGCCGACCACCGAGGAGCTGGCCCGCGCCACCGGCCTGACCCCGGAGGCGGTCCGCAGCCTCAGCGCCCTCAACACCGAGGCGGTGCGGCTCGACCACCCGACCCGGGACGGCGACGGCAACGAGCGGATGGAACGGTTTGCCATGGCGGAGCAGGAAGGCACCGATTCCGCCACGATGACCAACAGCCAGACCAGCGACATCGAGTCGGCGCTGGCCGTGCTGCCGCCGCGTGATGCCAAGGTCCTCCGCCTCTACTTCGGCCTGGACGACGGCAACAGCCGGACGCTCGAGGAGATCGGCCGGATGATGGGCGTCACCCGCGAGCGGATTCGCCAGCTCCGGGACCGCGCGCTGCTCAAGCTGCGCGAGGGTGAAACCGGCGAGCGGCTGCGGGACCTGGTCGCGTAGACCGTCA
>DAOLIZ010000055.1:0-7922 GCA_035328285.1 Gemmatimonadales bacterium | reverse complement strand
GCCGCGAACTTCCGCAGCACCCGCTGCAGGATGCCCCCGTGGCGGTAGTAGTCGACCTCGACCTCGCTGTTGAGCCGGACCACCGCCTTGAACTGCTCGGTCGAACCATCCTCCCGCGTCGCCACCACGTCGACCGTGCCGCCCGGCGTGAGTCCCGTGGCGATGCCGGTGATGGTGAAGGTCTCGCGGCCGGTGAGCTTGTGGGTGTCGCGGGACTCCCCCGGCTGGTAGGTCAGCGGCAGCACCCCCATGCCCACGAGGTTGCTGCGGTGGATCCGCTCGTAGCTCTCGGCGAGGACGGCCTTCACGCCGAGGAGCAGGGTGCCCTTGGCGGCCCAGTCGCGGCTGGAGCCGGTGCCGTATTCCTTGCCGCTCAGCACGACCAGTGGCGTGTCGTCGGCGATGTAGCGCATGGCGGCGTCGTAGATCGAGGTGACCTCGCCGCTCGGGAAGTGCACCGTCCAGTTCCCCTCCTTCTCGGGCACCAGGGCGTTCTTGATGCGGACGTTGCCGAAGGTGCCGCGCATCATCACCTGGTGATTGCCGCGCCGGGCCCCGAAGGTGTTCCAGTCGGGCTGCTCCACGCCGTGGTCCCGGAGGTACGTCGCGGCCGGCCCGTTCTTGGGGATGGCCCCGGCGGGGGAGATATGGTCGGTGGTGACGGAGTCGCCGAGGACGGCGAGGGCCCGGGCGCCCCGGATGTCCTGCAGGTCCGCCGGCTCGGCCGGCAGCTTCTGGAAGAAGGGCGGCAGCTGCACGTAGGTGCTCTTGGCGTCCCAGGCATAGCGGCTCCCGGAGGGGACTTCCAGGTCCTTCCACTCCTGGTCGCCCTCGAACACCTTGGCGTATTCGTGCGTGAACAGTTCGGGGGTGAGCGCCGTGGACATCGCCTCGGCGATCTCGGCGGAGGTGGGCCAGATGTCCCGGAGGAAGACCGGCTCGCCCGCGTCGCTGATGCCCAGGGGTTCGGTGGTCAGGTCGGCGTCCACGCGGCCGATCAGGGCGAACGCGACCACCAGCATCGGGGAGGCCAGGTAATTGGCGCGCACCAGCGGATGGACGCGGGCCTCGAAGTTCCGGTTGCCGGAGAGGACCGCCGCGACCACCAGCGAGTGCTCCTCGATGGCGCGGGCCACCGGTTCCGGGAGCGGACCGCTGTTGCCGATGCAGGTGGTGCAGCCGTACCCCACGGTCTGGAAGCCGAGCTGGTCGAGGAATGGCGCCAGCCCGGCGTCGCGCAGGTAGTCGGTGACGACCCGCGAGCCGGGGGCCAGGCTGGTCTTGACCCAGGGGCGGCTCTGGAGCCCCAGCTCCACGGCCTTCTTCGCGACCAGCCCCGCGCCGATCATGACCGAGGGGTTCGAGGTGTTGGTGCACGAGGTGATGGCGGCGATGACCACGGCGCCGTCGCTGAGGTCGTGCGCCTCCCCGTTGATATGGCACCGCACGCTGGGCGCGGCCACCGCCTGGGCCTGATCGCCGCCCTCGGCGGCCCAGCGGCCCGCCTCCATCGCGGCAAACTCGCGGCGCGGCGCGGGCGCGGTCGGCTGCATCAGCGTTGGCAGGCTGACGGCGAAGCTCTTCCGGAGGCTGCGCAGCGGGACCATGTCCTGCGGGCGCTTCGGTCCGGCCAGGCTCGGCTCCACCGTCGAGAGGTCGAGCTCGATGGTGCTGGTGAACTCCGGGTCCGGGGTCGCGTCGGTGCGGAAAAGGCCTTGGGCCTTGGTGTACCGCTCCACGAGGTCGACCGACGCCTTGCTGCGGCCGGTGCGCTGCAGGTAGCGGAGTGTCTCGTCGTCGATGGGGAAGAAGCCGACGGTGGCGCCGTATTCGGGCGACATGTTGGCAATGGTGGCGCGATCGGCCAGCCCGAGCCCGGAGAGACCGGGGCCGAAGTACTCGACGAACTTGTCCACCACGCCCTTGGCGCGGAGCATCTGGGTCACGCGGAGGACGAGGTCCGTCGCGGTGGTCCCGGCCGGAAGGGAGCCGGTGAGCTTCATGCCGATCACGTCCGGTACCAGCATGAAGTACGGCTGCCCCAACATGACCGCTTCCGCCTCGATGCCGCCAACGCCCCAGCCGACGACGCCGAGCCCGTTGATCATCGTGGTGTGGGAGTCGGTGCCGACGAGCGTGTCGGGATAGGCCGTCAGCAGGCCATGCTGCTCGCGCAGCTGGATGGCCGGGGAGAGGTGCTCCAGGTTGACCTGGTGGACGATCCCCATGCCCGGTGGCACCACGCGGAAGTTGCGGAAGGCGCGCTGCGCGAACTTGAGCAACTGGTAGCGTTCCGTGTTCCGGTCAAATTCCATGGCGACGTTCAGCCGGAAGGCGTCCGGGGTGCCGTAGTGATCGACCTGGACCGAGTGGTCGATGACGAGGTCACACGGCACGACCGGATTGATGCGATCGGGGTCACCCCCCATTTCCGCCATGGCGTCGCGCATCGCGGCGAGGTCCACGACGCACGGCACGCCGGTGAAGTCCTGGAGGACCACCCGGGCCGGCATGAAGGGAAATTCCGGACGGTCGGCCTGCCGGGCCTTCCACCCGGCGAGCAGCCGGACGTGCTCCTCCGTGGCGACGCCCTGGCCGCACCACCGGAGCGCGTTTTCCAGCAGCACCCGCACGGAGAAGGGGAGCCGGTCGAGGTCGCCGACCCCTTGCCGCGCGAGCTCCGGGAGGCGATAGATCGTGGTCGGCTGGGATGCCCCGGCGAGGGTGCCGCGGGCGCCGAAGGGATTGGTCTTGGGGGAGGTCATGGGTCTGTCCGGACGTTGCAGTTCATCGAGCGAGCGAAGTGACCATGAATAATATCACCCCCTCCGGGCCGGAGACGAAACGCGCGCCGCACGCCATCACCCGGCGGGACGACGGGCTCTGGGTCGAGTGGGTGCGCGGGGAGGGGGAGCGCAGGGTCCCGGCCCGCGCGCTCCGGCTCTCCTGCCCCTGCGCGATGTGTGTCGAGGAGATGTCGGGGCGACCCCTCCTCGACCCGGCCACGGTGCCGGCCGACGTCGCCCCCACGGCGATCCACCTGGTCGGTGCCTACGGGCTGCGGGTCACCTGGAGCGACGGCCACTCGACCGGCATCTTCCCCTGGCATCGGCTGCACGCGCTCTGCGACTGAGGGCTGCCCGGCCGGGGATGGCGCCAGGCCTCCACGGGTGCTATTGTCGAATTCGACTGCCCCGGCTCCTCCCCCAGGAGACCTCACCACCGGGTGGGCGTTCATGATTGCAGGCCGTCGCTACTGGATTCTCATCTGGTACGGCTTCCTCCTCATCGGGGTGGCCGGGGCACTGGCCTCGGCCTACTGGGGACGGCGCAATCCCGGACGGAACGTGGATGAGATCCTGCGCGCGGTGGCGACCATCCTCCTGTCCATCGGGATGCTGCTCCTGCTCTATGGCGTAGCAACATTTGCCGGCCGGGTGTTGCTCGGCATGGCGGTGGCGCTCTTTTTCGGGGCGTTTTGGGTGGGGCGGGCCCCGCGGCGGCGAACCCCGCCAGGTTCGGGGCACCCGCGAGGCTTCTGAGCCACCTCACACCCCGGCCCGGCCGGGGTTATTCTTTTTGGTCACTTCCCCCCGGGATTCCATGCGAATGCGATTCGTCGTGACGGCGCTCCTGGCCGCCCTGGTCCTCTGCGTTGTTCCCGCCCAGGCCCAATTCGGTCCTGCCTCCACGGGCGGGGCCGTGGCGGCGGAGCACGCCCGCCGGATGCTGGGCCACAACAAGCGCGTCCTGGTCATCGGAGCCCACCCCGACGACGAGGACACCGATCTGATCACCGTCCTGGTCCGCGGCGAGGGAGCGGTGACCGCCTACCTCTCGCTCAACCGGGGCGAGGGGGGGCAAAACCTGATCGGGCCCGAACTGGGCGAGGCGCTGGGCCTCCTCCGGACCGAGGAACTGCTCAGCGCGCGCTCGCTGGACGGCGGCCGGCAGTTCTTCACCCGCGCGTACGATTTCGGCTACTCCAAGACGCTCGAGGACACCTGGGCGCACTGGCCCCGGGACTCCATCCTCAAGGACGTGGTCCGGGTCATCCGCCAGTTCCAGCCCCAGATCATCGTGTCGGTCTTCAGCGGCACCCCCGAGGACGGGCACGGCCAGCACCAGGCGGCGGGCTGGGCGGCGCACACGGCCTTCGACGCTGCCGCGGACCCCACGCGCTTCCCGGAGCTCGGGACGGAGGAGGGACTCCAGCCCTGGCGGGTGCAGAAGCTCTTTCGCGCGACCCGGTTCACGCCGGCCCCCGTGATGGACACCATCCAGACCGGCGGACTCGACCCGGCCGTCGGCCAGTCCTACCACCAGATTGCCATGGCCAGCCGCAGCCGGCACCGGTCCCAGGACATGGGCACGCTCCAGTCCCCGGGGCCGGCCTCGACGCGGGTCGCGCTGGTCACGGATCGGACCGGCCGCGGCAGCGCCTTCTGGGCCGGCATCGACACCTCCCTCTCGGGTACCGCCGCCGGGGCGCCGTCGGCCGCGTCACGGGATCAGCGTATCTTCGGGGCCGTCGCACGGGCCAACGAGCGTGGCATCATCCTGGACGCCGTCGCGAATTCCGCCGATCTCATTCCTGGCCAGTCGGTCGAAGTCACCCTCTATCTCTGGAACGCGGGCAGTGAGCCGCTCCGCGCGACGCTCGATGTGACCGGGGAGGGCATGCGCCGGACCGCGAGCCCCGTCACGGTGCTGCCCGGGGCCATGGCCACGGTGGTGGACACGGTCCGGCTGCCGGCCTCGGCCACAACGGAGCCGTATTTCCTTCAGCTGCCTCGCAGCGGCGCGATGTATCGCTGGGGAAACAGCCCGGATCGCGGCGCACCCGCCTCCTCCCCGCTCCTGACCGCGGTCGCGGTGCTCGAAGGCGGCGATTCCTTGACGCGCGAGGTGACCTATCGCTGGGCCGATCCGGCCTACGGCGAGCGGCGGCAGCGGTTGCTGGTGCTGCCACGCGTGGGCGTGCGACTGGACCGCGCGGTCGTCGTGTGGCCGGCCGCCTCGCGCGAGGGCCGGAGGATCAACGTCACCCTCACGCATTCCACGTCGGACACGACCGCCGGCGAGGTGCGGCTCGAGGTCCCCGCCGGGTGGGCGGCACCGGCCCCGCAGCCGTTCCGGCTGACGCGGAAGGGGGAGGAGGCGTCGTTCAGCTTCGAGCTGGTGCCCCCGCCGTCGCCCAGGCCGGGCTCGTTCGAGCTCCGCGCCCTGGCGGTGTCGTCCGACGGCGAGCGCTATACCGAGTCGAGCGAGATCATCGCCTACCCGCACATCGCGCGGCGGGGCATGAGCCGCCCGGCGGTCGGCACGCTCCAGGTCATGGATATTGCGCTCCCGCCGCTGCGCGCCGTCGGCTATGTCCGCGGTGCGGCAGACGGGGTGCCCGAGGCGCTGGCGGGGCTCGGCGTGCCGGTGGTCGAGCTGACGCCCGACTCGCTGGCGCGCGGCGATCTCTCGAGGTTCGACGCGGTGGTGATCGGCAGCCGGGCGTACGAGACGGTGCCGGCGGTCAAGGAGTTCAACGCCCGCCTGCTGGCATACGCGCGAGCCGGCGGCCTCCTCCTGGTGCAGTACCAGCAGTACGAGTTCTTCGGTGGCGGCTATGCCCCGTTCCCGATGACCGTCGGCGGGTCGTCGCTGGCGTCGATGCTCGCCGGGAAGGCGCCGGAGCGAAAGCCGGGAGATCGCCCGGATTCGCACGACCGGGTCACCGACGAATTCGCGCCGGTGCGCATCGTCGATCCCTCGAGCCCCGTGGTGCGCGCGCCGAACGCGATCGGTCCCGCCGACTGGGACGGCTGGGTGCAGGAGCGTGGACTGTACTTCGCGCGGGACTGGGCGCCGGAATACCGGCCGGTGCTCTCCATGCACGATCCGGGGGAACCGCCGCTCGAGGGGGGGCTCCTCGTGGCGCCGGTGGGGAAGGGAACCTACGTGTACACGGGGATCGCCTTCTTCCGCGAACTCCCCGCCGGCGTGCCCGGCGCGTACCGCCTCTTCATGAACCTCCTGGCGCTGCGACCGGCCGGGGCGCAGCCGTGACCGGTCGCGCGTGGATGATCGCGGCGGCCATCGGCGTCATGGCCTGCGGTCGCGACACGCGCACGCCGGTGGTGGTCTACTCGCCGCACGGGCGGGACCAGCTGAAGCTCCTCGAGACCGCGTTCGAGCGCTGGCGGCCCGACATCGACATCAAGTGGCTCGACATGGGGAGCCAGGAGATCCTGGACCGGCTGCGGTTCGAGAAGGTCAATCCGCAGGCGGACGTCTGGTTCGGCGGTCCGACGACCATCTTCGACCGGGGCGTGGCCGATTCACTCCTCGCCCCCTACCGGCCGACGTGGGCGGGGTCGGTCGGCCCCGACGGGGTCGGCCCGGACTCGTTGTACTGGCCGGTGTACCGCACTCCGGTCATCATCGCGTTCAACGACAAGGCGGTGAGCCCGCCGGAGGCGCCGCAGGACTGGAACGACATCCTCGATCCGAGGTGGCGCGACCTGGTGCTGATCCGGGACCCGATGGCGAGCGGCACGATGCGGGCCATCTGGGGCTACATCATCGAGCGGAGCATACGGGAAACCGGGGACACGACGGAGGGGATGGCCTGGCTGCGCGCGCTCGACCGCAACACCAAGACCTACGCCCTCAACCCGGCCATCCTCGACCAGAAGCTGGCGCGGCAGGAGGGCGTCGTCACGCTCTGGGATCTGCCCGACATCCTGATCAGCCGGGGGAAGGGCATGCCGTTCGGGTATCTCTTCCCGCGAAGCGGCACGGTCGTCATCGACGACGCCATCGGCCTGGTGGCGGGCTCGAAACATGTCGAGGCGGCGCAGGCGTTCATCGACTACGTCGGCGAGTCGGAAGCGCTGCTGCTGGCCGCGCGGCAGGTGTACCGGCTCCCCGCCCGGCGGGACCTGCCGCTGGATTCGCTCCCCGACTGGGTGGCCGAGGTGGAGCGTACGATGAAAGTGGTGCCGATGGACTGGGCGATGCTGGCGCAGCAGGGCGCGTCGTGGATGAGCTACTGGGATCAGCATGTGCGGGGGACGGGGAAGGACCTCACGGACTGAGGATTCCGGGCAAAGGAGTGTGCGTGGGATTTCTGGAACTGGCCGGGCTCACCAAGACATTCGACGGACGGCACGCCGTGGACGCGCTCTCGCTCACGCTGGAGCGTGGCGAGGTGCTGGCGCTGCTCGGGCCGAGCGGGAGCGGGAAGACCACGACGCTGCGGCTGCTGGCGGGGTTCGAGGCGCCGGACGCCGGTCGGGTCGTGCTCGAGGGGCGCGACGTCACCGGGTTGACGCCGGTGGCGCGGCGCTTCGGGATGGTCTTCCAGCACTACGCGCTCTTCCCGCACCTCGACGTGGGCGCCAACGTGGCGTTCGGGCTGGAGAGCCGCGGGGTGCGCGGCGCGGAGCTCGCCCGGCGGGTGGAGGAGGCGCTGGCCCTGGTGGACATGGCCGGATTCGAGCGGCGGCCGGTGGCCAATCTCTCTGGGGGACAGCAGCAGCGCGTGGCGCTCGCGCGTGCCCTGGCGCCCGAACCGAGCGTGCTGCTGCTGGACGAGCCGCTCTCGAACCTCGATCCCGCGCTGCGCGAGCGCACCCGGCGCGAGCTCCGGGCCCTGGTCCACCGCCTCGGCATCACGGCGGTCGTGGTGACGCACGAGCAGGAGGACGCCTTCGATCTCGGCGACCGGATCGCGCTGCTCCGCGACGGGCACCTCGAGCAACTCGGCACTGCGGACGAACTCTACGCCACGCCCGCCACCGCGTTCGTCGCGGCCTTCATCGGCCGCGCCAGCCAGGTGCCCGCGACGGTGGTCTCCGATCGGGAGGCCCGGGTGGGGGACTGCCTCTGGCCGGTCCGCTGGGGCGGGACGGGGGCGGCCACGCCCG
>DAOLIZ010000054.1:0-15747 GCA_035328285.1 Gemmatimonadales bacterium | reverse complement strand
GCGCAGTCGATCGGACCGGTCCCGACCTTCTACCTCACGACGGAGGTGGACATGGACCGGGCATGGGAGGCGCGGGAGGCGCTCAACGAGGCAGGGCAGCGGGGCAGTGGGGCAGCGGGGCCGAAAATCTCGTTCAACGACATCATCATGAAGGCGACGGCCGCCGCGCTGAAGGCCCACCCGGCCTGCAACGCCTGGTGGCAGGACGATCGCATCCGGTACTGGAACGAGGTGCACCTGAGCGTCGCCGTGGCGGTGGAAGACGGGTTGATCACGCCGGTGGTGCGTCACGCCGACCGGAAGTCGCTGCGGGAGATTTCCGCCGAGGTGAAGGAGATGGCGGGCCGCGCGCGGGAGCGCCGGCTCAAGCCGGAGGAATACACCGGCGGCACCTTCAGCGTGTCGAACCTCGGCATGTTCGACATCGACCAGTTCACCGCCATCATCAACCCGCCCGAGGCCGGCATCCTGGCCGTGGGCAGCATCGTGGAGCAGGCCGTGGTCAAGCAGGGCGCCATCGTGCCCGGCCGCCGGCTGCGGCTGACCATGTCGTGCGACCACCGGGTCATCGACGGCGCCACCGGGGCTGCGTTCCTGCGCACCCTGAAGGGCATGCTCGAGAACCCGCTGGCCATCGTCTATTAGCGGCCCCGGCCGCCCGACCTGAGACCGAGGACATTCATCGTGGCTTCATTCGACATCATCATCCTGGGCGGCGGGCCCGCCGGATACGTCTGCGCCATCCGCGCGGCCCAGCTCGGGCTCAGCACCGCCGTGGTCGAGAAGGACAAGCTGGGCGGGGTCTGCGTGAACATCGGCTGCATCCCCACCAAGGCGCTGTTGTACAGCGCGTCGTCGATCCAGCTCATCCAGCACCAGGCGAAGGATCTCGGGATCGAGGTCGGCGGCGTCAAGACCGACTACGGCGTCGCCATGAAGCGGAGCCGGAAGGTGTCGGAACAGAACTCCAAGGGCGTGGAGTTCCTGATGAAGAAGCACAAGGTGACCGTCGTCAAGGGCGCCGGCACGCTGCTCCCCGGCCGGAAGATCAAGGTCGGCGCCGACGTCCACGAGGCGAAGAAGGCCGTCGTCATCGCCACCGGCTCGCGGGTCAAGGGGATTCCGCAGATCGGGCTCGAGATCAACAAGACCACCGTCATCAGCTCCGACGAGGCGCTCTTCCTGGAGTCGGCCCCGGCGTCGATGATCGTGGTGGGGGCGGGCGCGGTCGGCTCGGAGTTCGCCGACATCTTCAACGCCTTCGGCACCAAGATCACGCTGGTGGAGGCGCTCCCGCGCATCCTCCCGATCGAGGACGCCGAGTGCTCCGACACCCTGGCCAAGTCGTTCCGGAAGCGGGGCATCGAGGTGATGGCGGGCGCCAAGGTGCTGAAGGCGACCGTCGGGAAGGACTCGGTCACGCTGGACATCGAGTCCGGCGGCGAGAAGAAGTCCGTCACCGCGGACAAGGTGCTGATGGCGGCGGGTCGCGCCGTGAACACCGAGAACATGGGCTTCAAGGAAGCCGGCGTGCAGCTGACCGATCGCGGCTTCGTCAAGATCAACCCGACCACCTACGAGACCACGGCGCCCGGCGTGTACTGCATCGGCGACGTCGCCGGTCCGCCGATGCTGGCGCACAAGGGGAGCCGCGAAGGCGTGGTGGTGGCGGAGCTGATCGCCGGCCACAAGCCGCACCCCATTCGCTACGACAACATTCCGAGCGTGACCTACTGCCACCCCGAAGTGGCCAGCATCGGCCTCACCGAGGAGCAGTGCAAGGAAAAGAAGCTCGACTACCAGGTCGGACGCTTCCCCTTCAGCGCTAACGGCCGGGCCCGCGCGACCAACGAGACCGAGGGATTCGTCAAGATCATCCGCGAGAAGAAGTACGGCGAGATCCTCGGCGCGCACATCGTCAGCGGGCACGCCTCCGAGATCATCCACGAGCTGGCGGTGGCCCGGGAGAACGAATACACCGTCGAGGAAGTCGACCTGGCCATCCACGCCCACCCCACCCTGTCGGAGGCGATCGCCGAGGCGGCGCTCGATTCGATGGGGAGGGTGATTCACACGTAGGCTGGGCCGATGGGCAGGGAGGCAGGGCGGCGGCAACGGCCTCCGCTTCGACTGCCTCCCCGCCTCCCTGCCACCCTGCCTCGCCGTCATGACCGACCGCCCCGAACACTGGAACCCGGAAGCGCCGACCGAGGACTTTGTCCCGCTCGCCTGGACCTCGATCGGGTTCGGCATCCTCCTCGGCACCGCCCTCGTCGCGGCGGTGCTCCTCGGCGTCCGCGCCCTCATCGCGCAGGGGCCCCCGACCGCCACACCAGATCCGGGCCAGCCCGCCGCCGTGCTCCTGATCTTCGGGACCATCGGCGCCTGCGCGCTGGCGGGGATCTCCTGCTGGACCGCCATGGCGCCGGTGCCGACCTACCGGCGCGGCGGCCTCAGCATGGTGACCGCCTTCGCCACCATCGTGATGGCCCTCCTGCTCGCCCCCGTCAACGAACTCGCGGGCCCCGCCGGCCTCGGGATCGTGGCCCTCGGCTGCGGCGCCCTGGCCTGGCGCCTCGGGAAACGAATCCAGACGCTCCGGGCTGGCCGGTGACGCCGCGGCCCCTGCTCGTCGCCGACCTCGGGCGCCGCCCCTATGGCGAGGTCCTCGAGCTGCAGCGCCGCCTCTGCCGGGCGAGGCAGGCGGGAGACGTCGCCGAGGACCTGCTGCTCCTCGTCGAGCACGAGCCGGTGGTGACGCTGGGGCGAGGGACCAGGGACACCAGCCTTCCCCTGTCGCCCGACGCGATCCGCGAACGCGGTGTCGCGGTGTTCGAGGTCGAGCGCGGCGGGGACGTGACCTTTCACGGCCCCGGCCAGCTGGTGGGATACCCGATCCTCGATCTCACCCATCACAAACAGGACCTGCACTGGTACCTGCGCGCCGTCGAGGAGGCGCTCATCGACGCGCTCGGCGTCCTCGGCATCGCGGCAGAGCGGAATCCCGGGCTCACCGGCGTCTGGACCGGCGGACGGAAGATCGCGAGTATCGGGATCCACGTGAAGCAGTGGGTCACCTTTCACGGCTTCGCGCTCAACGTGGCCACCGACCTCGATTTCTTCGACCTCATCGTGCCCTGCGGCATCGAGGGAGTCACGATGACGAGCGTCGCGCGCGAGCTGGGAGCCGCCGCACCACCCGGCCTGATGGGGGCGACGCGGGACGCCGTCACGGCGGCGTTCGGCCGGGTCTTCAACCGCACCCCGCGCACCGCCCAGCCGCACGAATGGGAGCTCGCCGGATCGGTCGGCGACGCGCCCCGGTAGAGTTGCCTTTCGCGCGGTGCCCCGCCAATCTCCACGTCATGGCGGATATTCCACCCAAACGCACCCCGCAGACCATCGCGGACGAGCGCGTGACGCAACTGCTTCGGGCGGCTGACAGCTGGGCGTCCGATGTGCCGCCGGCGCTCACCCCGTCGGTCCGGGCGGTCTTCCTCCGGCTGGCCGAGATGATCGCCGATGCCCGCCACGAGCACCTGCACAATCCCGAACCCCTCGATCCGGATGCCGGGAAGGCCCTCGACCTGATCGCCAAGCGACTTCGCTCGCCGGCCGCCATCGGCGGGCTCGAAGCGGAACTCGAAGCGCTGTCGGCGCTTGAACTTCGGGCCACGGGATCGTGGGCGATCGTCCCCTCCGCCCAGTCAGAATGGACCGCGACGGCCGTCACCTACCTCGAGCAGCGCGCCGCTTCCCTCCCCCCCGCAGATCGCCCTGGCGACTACTGGGCCGACGATCTCGTGGCGGGGGTCATCGCCTCCATCCGGGCGCTCGTCGCGGGCTAGCCCTTCTTCGGCTTTTCCTCCGCCATCATCTCGAAGAACCGGCCGAACACCCTGATGCCGTCCCAGATCTGCTGGACGGCGATCTTCTCGTTCGGCGAGTGCAGACCGTCGTCGGGGAGCCCGACACCGGTCAGGAGCACCGGCGCCCCGGTCATCCCGAGCTTCGGGACGATGGGGATGGAGCCACCGGCCCGCACCGGGACGGTCTTCCGCCCGACGACTTCCTCGAACGCGCGATCGAGCACCCCGAACGCAGGGGCCGTCACGTCCACCTCCACCGGGTCGGCCCCGTGCAGCGGGCGGACCTCGACCTGTGCCCAGGTCGGCGCCAATGCCTTCACCGTCTTTTCGAGCGCTGCCTGTACCCCGTCCCGGGTCAGTCCCGGCACCAGGCGCAGACTCACCTTGGCGGCGGCCTTGGCGGGGATGACGGTCTTGGCCCCGTCGCCGGTGAACCCGCCCATGATCCCGTGAATCTCGAAGGTCGGCAGCGCCCAGGTCCGCTCCAGGATCGAATACTCCTTCAACCCGGTCAGGGCGGTGCCGGTAATCTCCTCCTTCAGGTATTCCTGGACGTTGAAGGGGAGCCCCTTCCACGCCACGAGTTCCGCATCCGTCGGTGGGACGACCTGGTCGTAGAGCCCGCGGATGTGAATCCGGCCGTCGACCCCCTTGAGGTCCATCAGCAGCCGGCAGAGCGCCTCGAGGGCGTTGGGGGCGACGCCTCCGTAGGTGCCGGAGTGCAGGTCGCGCTCGAGCGTCCGAAGGTGGATTTCGGCGTAGCACATCCCGCGCAGTGCCGTGTAGACCGCGGGGATGCCGGGGGCGTAGTACCCCATGTCCGCCACAAGGACCGCATCGGCGTTGGTGCGCTCGGGCTCCTGGTTGAGCCGGTCGACGATGACGTCGCCGCCGCACTCCTCCTCGCCCTCGATGATGAAGTTGACGTTGAGCGGCGGCCGACCGTCGGCGTCGAGCACCGACTCGTAGGCCTTGAGCAGGGTGAACACCTGCCCCTTGTCGTCCACCGCGCCGCGCGCATAGAGGTTGCCGTTCCGGATGGTCGGCTCGAAGGCGGGGGAGATCCACTCGTCGAGCGGATCGGGCGGCTGCACGTCGTAATGGCCGTAGACCAGCACCGTCGGCTTGCCGGGGACGCGGGGGCTCTCCGCCCAGACGATCGGGTGTCCCTTCCCTTCCAGGAGGGTGACCTTGGCGCACTTCAGCCGCTTGAACTCCTCCACCAGCCAGTCCGCGGCCTTGCGGCAGTCGGCGGCGTTCGCGGGCAAGGTGCTGACGCTCGGGATGCGCAGGAAGGAAAAGAGTTCGCCAAGAAGGCGCTTCTCTTCACGGGCCACAAATCCGGTATCCATAGGGGAAACGTCCTCGGAAGAGCTGACGGTTGCGAGCGGGCGTAACTCACGAAAGGTACACCGAACGGCACGGGGCGCGAGGGCCGGTCCGGAGGCGGCCCGATCTCCCCTCTGGCGCGATTCGATCCCGCCGATACATTCGCCAGATGTTCACGACTTCCCAGTTCCGCGTGTTTGCCACCGAGCCCAGTGAGCGTGCCCTGGCCCGGGCGCGGCACCTCCTCCGCGACGCGTCGCTCGATGAGGCGGAAGAGGCGTACCTCGAGCTCATCGACCGGCAACCCGACCTCAAGCTGGCCTGGTGCGAGTATTTCGAGATGCTCCGCGGGCAGCGGCGTTTCGAGGAGGCCCTGGCGCTCTCGGCCCAGGCCGCCGACCAGTTCGGCGAGTCCGCCCTCCCCCTGGCCCTGAAGGGAGCGGCCATGGTGGAACTCGGCCGGTACCGCGAGGGACTGGTGGCGCTGGAGCAGGCCGCGGCCCGGAATCCCGACTTCGCGATGGTCTGGCACGAGGCCGGGTACGCCGCCTACCGCCTCGGGGAGCACGACCGGGCGCTGCTGGCCCTCGACCGGGCGTTCGCCCTCGAACCGCACAGCGGCACCCTGCACCTGCGCGGGAAGATCCTCCGGGGCGCCGGCCGCTACCTGGCGGCGGAGGTGGCGTTCAGCGGGGCCGTCGAGTCGGCCGAGTACCCGGAGCAGCGCGCGGAAGCGGAACGCCAGGTGGCCATCACCCGCCGGTACGCGGCATTCGCCGGGCGCCGGCCGGCGGAGCTCACCACCACCCAGCGCTGGTTCGGCGACCACGGCGCCTCACTCCTGACGCGCGCCGACGGCGAGCATCATCCCTCCCCGGAGCGGCTCGTCCAGGAATTCATCACGGTGGTGCAGGAGGAGGAGTGGCGCTTCACCCACCTGGTCACGACCGACGAGTGGGATGGCTGGGTGGCCCTGGCGGCGGCACTCCAACTGCCGGGACACGACGGAAAGTCGTTGCCCCCCGATGCCATCCCGCTGGTGGTCGGCCTGCGGCCGGGCGGCGTGGGCTCCAGCTGGGCGCTCGCCAACCGGCAGGTCCTGCGGAGCGAGGAAGGCCTGACGTTCAGCGTCTTCCAGCCGCTTTCGGGACCGGTGGCCGACGTGGCCGGCATCCTGGAGGGATCTGGTCGGGTACGGGTCGACCTGGGAGTCGCGGAGGAGGCGATTCGGCACCCCCAGAGCAGGCTCCGCGGTCGCCGCCTACGGGGTCACGGCGCCTGAGTCGGCGGCCGCACTGGGCCGCAGTGCGGTTTCCAGCCGGCTCCAGGCGCTGTCCCCCTCCACACCCGCCATCACGGACGTGAGCCGCTCCACGGCCAGCCGGATGTCCCCTCCGTTCTGCTGGTACCACTCCTCGAAGAGGATCGAGCGCGTCCGGTAGATGCGCGCCGCGATCAGCCGCGCGTTGTTGACCGGCCGCTCGGCCATCCGCCCCACACGGATGGTCCGCAACTCCCCGCCCACCGGCCCCTCGAGCTGCTCGCGCGCCCAGCGCCCCGCCTCGGACCGGCCCTCGGCCAGCGCCGCCGAGTCGGGGTGCGAGTCGTACAGGGTGTCGAGCCGCGCCGCGAGCGCGTCGTAGAAGGATCCCAGCACCAGCTCGTCATGCCAGCGGTCCGCCGCGCGCTGCGCGTGCCCGCTGTCCCCCCGCTCCAGGAAGAACGCCTGCGCGGCACGGTAGCCGACCATCTGGGCGAAGGTCTCGTTGAAGGGCGTCGCGCTCTTCACGTAGAGGGTGTTGTGCGCCACCTCGTGGAAGACGAGCGCCGCGATTTCCACCGAGTCACCCCCCAGCGCCGTCGACAGCAGGGGGTCGTTGAACCACCCCAGCGTGGAGAAGGCGCCGGCGGGCCGGAGGTAGGTGTCGAGCCCGCGGGCATCGAGCTTCGCCACCTCCTTCTCGGCCATCTTCGGATCGAAGAACCCCTTGTACGGCACCCGGCCCACGATCGGGTACTTCCACGTGATGGGACAGAGGCAGTCGGGCGGAGAGGCGGACAGCACCAGCAGCAGGGTGTCGCGCCCGACGTCGGTGTACTGCGTGAAGGTCTTGTCGGCCTCGAGCCCGAGGCCGGCGGCCGCGTCCCGCGCCTCGAGCACCAGCTCGAGCTGGCCGCGCACGGCGGGGTCGAGATCGGGATTCCGGAGCACCTTCTCGATCGGCTTCCGGTCGGTGAGGATCTGTGTTTCCTCGAGCCCCGCCCTGGTCAGGTAGCGCACCTCGCTACTGGCCACGTACGCCGTGCTGAACCCGACCATCAGGGCGGCCACGATCGCGACGATCACGCGAGCAGGACTCCAGCGCATCGGGCCCTCACGGTGTCAGGCGCAAGCCGAACGAGTGGACGGCGTCGCCGAAAAGGTTCTTCGCCTGGTAGGAGTAGTCGAGGCCGAGCCGGCCGAGCACGAGGCCGCCGCCGACGGTCCAGCGACCGCCTCCCGGTCCGAGGGGTGGGGGCCCGTAGCCGGTGCGGAGCACCACCCCGACGCCTTTCACGACGGCGCCCCCCTCCACGCCCACCAGGAACCGGGTGGATTGCCCCTCGGTCCAGACCCACTCGATGGTGCCCAGGAGCCGGCCGGTGCCCTGCGGGTCGACGAAGTTCAGGAGGTATCCAAAATGGGTGGCGGTGGGCAGCTCGACGCCGAGCCCGGAAATCCTGTTGTTGCCGATGTTCTGGACCGAGACGGCCAGCGCCATGATGTCGAAGACCGCGAGCGTGAACCCGGCGTCCGTGGTGAAGGCCCGGTTGACCTGACCGCTGGTGTCGGTCACGGAGACGTATCGCCCCGAGAGCCCCAGCGCGAGCAGGCCGTAGCGGTAGTCGGCGGAGCCGACCCAGGTCACGTTGTCGGCGTAGGCGGAGGTGTCGGGCAGCAGGAGATAGGCGGCGCCGGCGCCAAGGTTGAACTGCCCGACCCGAAACGCCCCCGCCCCCTGCCAGAGCGTCGCACCGGCCGGCATCGGGCTGAAGGCACCCTCCAGGCTGAGCACCTTGATGGTCGCCAGCCCGGAGGGATTGATGAAGACGCTGCCGGCATCGCCGACCAGGGCCACACCGACGCCGGCCATCGCGGCCGATCGGGTCGACGGCGGGAGCACGTTGACGACCGACGCCGGCGCCTGCGCGTCGAGTGGCGCCGCGAGGGCCGCGGCGACGGCGGCCAGGGCGAGGTACCGCACCCGGACCGCCGTCAGCGAATCCGCACCACGCCGAAGCGCACGCCGCGGTCGTCGGGGAAGGCGTCGCCGCTCTTGCGGGCGAGCACGATGTCGACGGCGCCCGCGTTGGCGGCCTGGAGGACACGGAGGTGCCGCCCCGATCCGCCGCGGAGCGTGCCGGTGCGACTGTAGGCGCCGCTCGTGCTGTCGGGGCGGAGCGGGTATTCCCGCGGCACCAGGTCGGGGCGCTGGGCGTTCAGGGTGTCATAGACATGCCGGAAGTCCCAGCTGGGATACTGCAGGCGCGGATCCCCCGGGGTGAACCCGGGGAGGTTGTCGAGATAATTGCTCAGCTGCCAGAGCGGGACGAGCTCGCTCATCGCCGCGCCGGTCGCGGCCTGCACGTTGGCGCTGCCGAGCAGCGTGGTCCCGACGAGCTGCCTGGTAAGGCTCGTCCCCAGCGAGTCAGTCGCGTAGTGATCCGCGAGCCAGCGAACGAACAGCCAGTTGGCGCCCCGCTCCTCGAGGGTGCCGGTCGAACTGCTCGGCGTGATGAGGAAGTGCGCCTCGGGGTTGAGCAGGTAGTCGTTGGCGTTGAGCAGGTCCGGAATGGTGAACTGCACCAGCCGCGTCGAGGCCAGCCCCTGCCCGGGCCCGTCGCCGAGGAGGCGCCCCCCGAGTTCCTCGGCGAAGTGCGACAGCCCCTCGTTCAGCCAGACCTCCTCCCCGTTCACCCCCGGGCGGGCCAGGACATGCTGGTTGTACGAGATCATGTGCTGGAATTCGTGGATGAACACCGGGGCGATCTGCTGCTTCACGTAGGTCGTGGACACGGCGCAGCCGCCGGAGCTGTTGGGCACCAGACCGTAGAAGATCTCCGCCTCATTCGAGCCGGGGTTGCTCACGCTGACGGGGAGGAGGTCGCCGCCGAAGAAGAAGCCGAGGATGATGCCGCCGCTGCTGCAGGTGCCGCTGAGGTCGTTCACGGCGTCGGTGAGCAGGAAGATGACCTTGCCGTTCCCGTCGATGTCCGATTCGCGGCCGAAGGCGGTCGTGTCGATCTCGTACATGTTCGGCGCGGCCCCGGCGACGCCGCCGTCGAAGAGCAGGCCGAGGGTGTCGATGTCCTCCTGGGTGAGGCCGTTCGGGGGGACCACGTCGTCGAGGAAGATGGCCCCCTTGGGGCCGACATACCGGGCGGTCGCAACCACCGTCTTGAACGACGTGCAGGAGCTGTTCCCGCAGACCTTGAAGGTGTCCTTCACGCCGACCACCGGTGGGGGAGAGGCCAGGCGGAGCGCGCCGGCGCCGAATCGCGCCCCCGGCTCCGCGGCGAGCGCCCGCTCCCGCTCCCGCAGCATGGCATGGAACGCCGCGGCCGTAGACGGCCCGCGCCACGCCTCCAGGAGCGGGGAGTCGATGCCCGACCCGGCGGGAGGCGCGGCGAGGCTGGCGCTGAGGCCCCCCTGCAGGGCGTAGTCGATCGTGACGCCAGTGGAGGTCACCTGGCCCGCCGTCGAGAGCGCGGCGACGAGATACTCCGCGCCCCCCGCTCCCGCCTCCGGGAACCGGATGCAGCCCGCCGAGCCGGCGGGGTTGATGATCCGGAATTCGCCCGGGTTGAGGACCGTCGGCGCCGGACCGGGGCTGCAGCTGAGGGTGGGGGTGACGGGGCCGGTGCTGTCGCTCCCCCCGGAGCAGGCCGCCGCGGTGGCGAGGAAGAGCGGGATAAGACGCCGGGGGTGCAAAGCCTTCACGGATGTGGCTCCAGGGCGCTGTACGGGGGAGGGGATGCGCTGCAAAATAAGGCGGCGCAACGGCTTTTGACAATCATACGACCGGCCGATAGCTTCCCTTCTGCGACGGGTTCCGACCGCGTCCCGCGTCCGGGGCGAGGGGCCGGACCCTCTTTCAACGCGTCGCCGCCCCGACCCGCAGGTGTCCCGCCGGACGCCGACGGCCCCCGGCAGGCGGCACGCCCGGCAGGTCATGGCATTCGCCCACCTTCATACCCACAGCGAATATTCGCTCCTCGACGGCGCCAACCGCCTCGATGCGCTTGTTGACCATGTCCGCGGGATGGGCATGGACAGCCTGGCCGTCACCGACCACGGCAACCTGCATGCGGCCTGGTCCTTCTACGAGACCGCCAAGGCCGCCAAGATCCGGCCCATCCTCGGGTTTGAGGCCTACCTCGCCTTCGGCTCCCGGCGGCAGCGCGAAAAGCCCTCCGGCGCCCCCGCCTTCTACAGTCACCTGGTCCTCCTGGCCCAGAACAAGACCGGCTACAAGAACCTCATCAAGCTGAGTTCCATCGGCTACACGGAGGGGTTCTACCGGCGCCCCCGGATCGACAAGGAGGTGCTGGAGGCGCACTCGGAGGGGATCGTCTGCCTGGCCGCCTGTCTCTCGGGTGAGGTGGCGCTCTATCTGCGCCAGGGCAACTACGACGAAGCACGGCGGAGCGCCGCCTGGTTTGCTAGGACCTTCGGACCGGACCGCTTCTGGCTCGAGATCCAGAAGCACGGCATCCCCGAGGAAGACCAGGTGACCGAGGGCATGCTCAAGCTCGGCCAGGATCTCGGGCTCGGCGTGGTGGCCACCAACGACGCACACTACCTCCGCCGGGAAGACGCCGAGGCGCACGACGTCCTCCTCGCCATCGGGACGGGGGCCGATCTCGACGACCCGAAACGGTTCCGCTTCACCGGGCAGGAATCGTACGTGAAGTCCGAGCAGGAGATGCGGGCGCTCTTTCCCGATCATCCGGAGACGATCGACAACACGCAGCGGGTGGCCGACCTCTGCGAGCTCGACTTCGAGAAGCGGTATTTCCTCCCGAGCTTTCCGCGGCCCGAGGGATACCAGACCGACGAGAGCCTGCTCGACCATCTGGCACGGGAAGGCGCGGCGGAGCGGTACGGGTCGCCGCTCCCCGACGCCGTGGTGGAACGACTGGAGTACGAGCTCGGCGTCATCAACACCGCGGGCTACGCCGGCTACTTCCTGATCGTGCAGGACTTCATCGCCGCGGCCCGCGCGCGCGGCATCCCGGTCGGGCCGGGCCGAGGCTCGGCCGCCGGCTCGCTGGTGGCGTACGCGCTCCGGATCACCGACGTCGACCCGCTGCGGTTCGACCTCCTCTTCGAGCGCTTCCTGAACCCGGAGCGGGTGTCGATGCCGGACATCGACGTCGACTTCTGCTTCGAGCGGCGGGGCGAGGTCATCGAGTATGTGCGGCAGCGCTACGGACGGGAGAGCGTCGGGCAGATCGTCACCTTCGGGACGATGAAGTCGCGGGCCGCGGTCAAGGACGTCGCCCGCGTGCTCAAGATTCCGCCGGGCGAGGCCGACAAGATCACCAAGCTGATCCCGTCCGGCCCGGGGTTCAACGTCACGATTCCCGAGGCGGTCCGGAAGGTCAGCGAGCTGCGCGACCTCATCAAGGGCAACCCGGTCTACGAACGGCTGATGGACCTCAGCGCGCGGATCGAGGGGGTCTCCCGGCACCTGTCGGTGCACGCCGCGGGCGTCGTGATCGCCCCGGGTCCCCTGCCCGACTACGTCCCGGTCTGCACGACGCCGACCAAGGGCGCCGGCCAGTCGGCGGGCGGCGAGGACGTCATGATCACGCAGTACGAGATGGGGGCGCTCGAAAAGGTCGGGATGCTCAAGATGGACATCCTCGGCCTCAAGACGCTGACGGTGATCCACGACGCGCTGCAGATGATCGGCGCCCGGCACGGCACGACCCCCGACCTGTCCGCCACCACCTATGACGACCCGAAGGTGTACGCGCTGCTCCGCGAGGGCCGCACGGCGGGCGTCTTCCAGTTCGAGTCGGCGCTGGCCACGGAGACGCTGCGCGCCATGCGGTGCGACCGGTTCGATGACCTCGTGGCCACCAACGCCCTGCTCCGCCCCGGACCGCTCGACGCCGGAATGCACACGGTGTTCATCAAGCGCAAGCTCGGCCAGGAGCCCGTCACCTATCCCCATCCCTCCCTGAAGGGGATCCTGGAGCCGACCTACGGCGTCATCACCTACCAGGAACAGGTGATGCGCATCGCCAACGTGCTGGCCGGCTTCAGCCTGGCCGAAGCGGACGTGCTCCGGAAGGCGGTGGGCAAGAAGGACGAGGCGCTCATCAAGCAGGAAGTCGGGCGGTTCGTGGACCGCGCGATGGCGCAGGGACACCCCCGCCGCCTGGCGGAGGAGCTCGGCGCGCAGATCGAGACCTTCGGGCGCTACGGCTTCAACAAGTCGCACTCGGTGGCGTACTCGGTGCTCTCCTACCAGACGGCGTGGCTCAAGGCGCACTACCCCGCCGAGTTCATGGCCGCCCTGCTCAGCTCGGAAATCGGCAACACCGACAAGGTGGTGCAGTACATCAACGAGGCGCGCGAGCTGGGGCTCGAGGTCCTGCCGCCGGACGTCAACGAGTCGGGGTTCAAGTTCACCGTGGTCGGCACGAACCGCCTCCGCTTCGGGCTGGGCGCGGTGCGCAACGTCGGCGCGGGGGTCATCGAGTCGATGATCACCGCCCGGCAGGACGGGCCGTTCCACGACCTCTGGGACTTCGTCGGTCGGATCGACCTGCGGCTGGGCAACCGGCGCGTCATCGAGTCGCTCATCGTGGCCGGGGCCTGCGACGGCCTGGGGGGCCACCGCCGCCAGTACCTCGAGGCGCTGGACACGGCGCTGGGCGAGGCGCAGCTTCGGCAGCAGGAACGCGAGGCGGGCCAGTCCTCGCTGTTCGGCGAGATCCCCGCGACGGCCAAACCGGCGGGGCACAACCTGCCCGACGTCCCCCCGCTGTCCGAGGCGGAGCGGCTGACCCGCGAGAAGGAAGTCATCGGCTTCTTCATCTCCGGGCATCCGCTGGAGCGCTTCCGGGCGGAAGTCGAGCTCTTCGGGAGCCGGACCACGGCCACGCTCCACGAATGGAGCGAGCACGAGGTCAGCGTCGCGGCGGTGGTGACGGGGCTCAAGCGGCAGATTTCGAAGAAGACCGGCAAGGAGTACGCGCGCCTCACCCTCGAGGACTTCCACGGCACCTCCGAGGCGATCGTCTTTCCCGAGGCCTGGGCCAAGCTGAACCAGGTCATCACCGCGGACGCGGCCATTCTCCTCGGCGGCGGCTACAGCACGCGGGACCGGGGCGAGGACCGGGCCCCCTTCGTGGTGGAATCGGCGCGGCCCCTGGGCGAGCTCCGGGAGAGCGGGGCGCTGGGCATCAGCCTCCGGTGGCGCGCGCCCGACGCCCCGCCCCCGGAGGCGGTCAAGGCCGCCGCCGCGCTCTGCGCGTCGCATCCGGGGCCGGCGCCGGTCTATATTGAATGGAGCGACGGCAACGGCGAGGCCCTCCGGCTTCGCGCGCGCCGTCTTCGCATTGCCCCCGATGAAGACCTCCTCCGGGCCCTCCGCGACCTGCTGGGTGCCGGCGCTGTCCACTACGTGAAGGCGGGCTGACGATGGCAACGGCCTACACCCTCGAATTCGAGAAACCGCTCCAGGAACTCGACCGCCAGATCGAGGAACTGCGTCGGTCGAGCGCCGAACGCGGCACCGACCTGAGCGACGAGATCACGGCGCTGGAGGCGAAGCTCGCCGCGCAGCGCGACGAGATCTACCGCAACCTGACGCCGATCCAGCGGGTGATGGTGGCGCGACACTCGCGCCGTCCCTACACCCTCGACTATCTCAGCACGATCTTCACCGACTTCATCGAGCTGCACGGCGACCGCCTCTTCCGCGATGACCCCGCCATCGTCGGCGGCTGGGCTCGGCTGGGCGGGCAGAGCGTGATGGTCATCGGGCACCAGAAGGGCCGCGACACCAAGGACAACCTGCGCCGCAACTTCGGCATGCCGCATCCGGAGGGGTACCGCAAGGCGCTCCGCCTGATGAAGCTCGCCGCCCGGTTCGGCGCGCCCGTCATCACCCTGATCGACACCGACGGCGCGTATCCGGGGCTGGGCGCGGAGGAGCGCGGGCAGTCGGAGGCGCTGGCCCGCAACATCCTGGAGATGTCGGTCCTGCCGACGCCGATCGTGGCGATCGTGATCGGCGTCGGCGGCTCGGGCGGCGCCCTGGCGCTCGGCGTGGCCGACCGGGTCCTCATGCTGGAGAACTCGATCTACTCGGTCATTTCGCCGGAAGGATGCGCGGCCATCCTCTGGAAGGACGCCTCGCAGCGTGAGCGCGCGGCGGAAGCGCTCAAGCTGACGGCGGCCGACCTCCTGCGGCTCAAGGTCATCGACGAGATCATCCCGGAGCCGCCCGGCGGCGCCCATACCGACCACGACGCCACCGGCGAGGCGGTCCGGGACGCGCTGATCCGGCACGTGAACGACCTGCGGAAGATCAAGCCCGACAAACTGGTCCGCCGCCGCGCCGAGAAGTACGGCGCGATGGGCGCCTATACCGAGGCCTGATGCCGCAGACCGTGGAGGTCCGGTTCAAGGGGAACCGGAAGGGGCTGTTCGACTGGGCGGGCGAGGACCAGGAACTGCGCATGCGCGACGCCGTCATCGTCGACGCCGACCGCGGCCAGGACCTGGGCCGGGTCAGCGCCGTCGGGGAGACGGCTCTGAAGAAGTGCGGGTCGAGCTGCGGCGGCTGCGCGGTGGGCGAGGCGCCCCCCGGCGATCGCGCCCCGGTGCTGCGCATCGCCACCCGTGACGAGGTGTCCGCGCACGAGGAACTGCGCCGCTCCGAGGAAGACATCCGCCGCCAGATCATCGGGCGGGTGCGCGCCCACGACCTCCCCATGAAGATCAGCGACACCGAGTGGCAGTGGGACCGGAAGAAGCTCACGGTCTACTTCACCTCGGAGAAGCGGGTGGACTTCCGCAATCTCGTGCGAGAACTCGCCGGGCTGTTCAAGACCCGCATCGAGCTGCGCCAGATCGGGGTCCGCGACGAGGCCGCCCGGCTCTCCGGGGTGGGGCGCTGCGGCCGCGAGTACTGCTGCTCGACCTGGCTGACCGAACTCTCGCCCGTGAACCTCGGGCTCGCCAAGGACCAGCGCCTCTCCCTGAATCCCTCCCAGATTTCCGGCGGCTGCGGGCGGCTGCTCTGCTGCCTGAAGTACGAGCACGAGTTCTACGTGACGACGCGGAAGCGCTTCCCCAAGGAAGGGCGGATGGTCGTCACCGCCCGCGGGCAGGAGAAGGTGGTGGCGGTCGATCTCTTCCGGGAACGGGTGTTCCTGCGGAACGAGGAGGGCCCGCGCGTGGTGCCGCTCCTGCAGCTCAAGGAAGAGGTCGAGGCGGCGGCGGCAGGGGCCGCGCCTGCCCGCCCCGCCCCGTCGGCGGCCCCCG
>DAOLIZ010000053.1:5277-15967 GCA_035328285.1 Gemmatimonadales bacterium | reverse complement strand
GAGCACCCGGACCATCCCGGTGACGTCGGTGTTCACGCCGTGGCGGCGCGGCCGTCGTCGCGCAGCGTGGCGACACGGGCCGCGACCTGGGCCTCGATGTCGGCGGCCGGTGAACCCTGATCCTCGGCACGGAAGGCCGACAGGGCTTCGACGGTGTACTTCTGCTTCAGGAAATCGTAGTCGTTGTCGCTCAGCTTCCCGGTCTCCCGGTCGAACTCGATCTCCTTCAGCGCGGCGAGCGCCACGCCGCTCCGCGTGTCCTCGAGGTCCTCGAGGGCGTCGACGTCGATCACGTCGGCCGGCCGTGCGCCGTGGGCCGTGAACAGCGGCTCGAAGACCAGCCAGAGCAGGGAGAGGCCGACCAGGGCCGCCGCCGCGATTTCGATCCACATCAGTCCTTGACCTCCGCAAGCGCGCGCCGCAGGCGTTCGAGCTCTTCGGGGGTGGCGCCGGCGACCGCGGCGATGTCGATGGCTTCGGTCGCCGCGAGGGAGGGCACGGCCGCGACCTGACGCTGCCGCCGCAGGATCCACATCGACAGGATGGCGATGCCGGCCAGCATCAGGATGCCGGGGACGAAGTACCCGGCCAGGTTGAAACCCTCGGCCTTGGGCGCCATCAGCGCCTGCTCGCCGTACTCACTGACAAACGCCTCGCGGATCTGGTCCGCCGTCCGGTTGTCATTCCAGAGCCCGACGATCTCGCGATGCAGCGCCGGCGAGGTGGTGCACGTGAAGTCGGTGGTCCGGCAGGTGTAGATGTCGAGATTGCAGCCGCACTGGCACTTCAGCGTCTTCTCGAGCTCCATGATCTGGGCGTCGTTGTCGGCGCCGACCGTCGGAGCGCGCTGCTGCACCGCGTTCGGATTGTACAGCCGCCCCGCGTCCGCGCCGCCCGGGGCCCCCTGCGCCGGGTCCTGCGCCCGGAGGGTCCCGGCGCCAGCCAGTGCCAGTCCACCGAGGGCGACCTGTCGCAGGAAGGCACGGCGCTCAGTCAGGGTGTCGGTCATCTCAGGCGTTCTCCGCGCCGACCAGCGTCGCCTCGTAGCCGGCCTGCGTGCGCCGCGTCTCCGCGATGCCGCCGCCACCCGGCCACATGGTCAGGATGCCGCCGACGACTAGCACCATCCCCGCAAACCAGACCCACCAGACCAGCGGATTGATCGTGAAGCGGTAGACCGCTTCTTCCGTCCCGTTGACCGAGCCGGCATACACGATATAGAGGTCTTCCTTCAGGTCGCTCCGGATGCCGACTTCCGTCGACGGCTCGAACGTCGGCCGGCCGAAGCTGTCCACGTGCTGGCGCTTCTCGGACTTCATGACCCCGAGCGACTTGCCGTTGTAGTCGACCTGGACCGTCGCCGCCGACACCACCCGGTTCAGGGCGTTGTACTGCGACACCCCGAGGTGGGTCAGCTTGTAGGTGCCGCCGTACGGGCTCCGCATCTCGATCGACTCACCCGGCTTCAGCGTGGCTTCCTGGTCGACCCGGAACGCCATCCCGGTGAAGGCAATGAACATCAGCAGGATGCCCACGTGCACGATGTACCCACCGTACCGGCGTCGGTTCCGGGCGATCAGGTTGAAGAACGCCCCGGGGATCGACTCGCCGTGCATGCGGCGGCGGGCCCGGATGCCGCGATAGAACTCCTGGACGACCGTCCCGAGCACGAAGGCGCCGAGCCCGATGGTCATGATCGGGTAGAGGTCCCGCATCCCGTCGATGACGAGGGCCAGCGTCACGACGAGTCCGAAGGAGACGGGAAGGACGAACTGCCGCTGCAGGTTGCGGGCGGTCGCCTTGCGCCAGGCGATGAGCGGCCCGATGCCGGTCAACGCCAGCAGGAAGAGGCCGAGGGGGACATTGACCCGGTTGAAGAACGGAGGCCCCACCGTGATCTTGCTGCCCCGGACCGCCTCGGAGAGGATCGGGAAGAGCGTGCCCCACAGCACCGAGAAGGCGATGCCGACCAGCGCCAGGTTGTTGAAGAGGAAGGCGGCCTCGCGGCTCAGCATCGACTCCAGCTTGGCATCGGGCTCCAGCTCATCCCACCGCGTGTAGAGCATGGTGAAGCTGAGGACACCCGCCACGAGGAGGAAGCCGAGGAAGAAATAGCCGACGTTCGACTGCGTGAAGCTGTGCACGCTGGCGATGACGCCGGACCGCGTGATGAAGGTGCCGAAGATGCTCAGGAGGAAGGTCGCGACGATCAGCGAGAGGTTCCACCGCTTGAGCATCCCGCGCTTTTCCTGGATCATCACGGAGTGCAGGAACGCCGTCATGGTCAGCCAGGGCAGGAAACTGGCGTTCTCGACCGGGTCCCAGGCCCAGTAGCCGCCCCAGCCGAGCTCCACGTAGGCCCACCACATGCCAAGGACGATGCCGATGGAGAGGAAGACCCACGAGACCAGGGTCCACTTCCGGATGGCCACGATCCAGCCGCTGTCGAGTCGGCGCCGGAGCAGCGCGGCGATGGCGAAGGCGAAGGGAATCGTGACGCTGATGTAGCCGAGGTAGAGCATCGGCGGGTGCATGACCATGCCGATGTTCTGGAGCTGCGGGTTGAGCCCGCGCCCGTCTTCCGGAATGAACGCCAGGCGCGCGAACGGGTTGGCCGCGAAGAGCATCACGGTGACGAAGAACACCACCACGATGTTGGTGACGCCCGCCACGTAGGGCAGGAGGTCGGCATAGCGGCGCGAGGTGATCCACTGCGCCACCGCCGAGAAGCAGGCCAGCACGACCGCCCAGAAAAGCAGCGACCCCTTCTGCCCGGCCCAGAAGGCCGACACGATGTAATACGTGGGGAGGTTCCGGGAGGTGTACGCCGCCACGTACTCGATGTTGAAGTCGTGGGAGAAGAGCCCCTTCCAGAGCGACAGCGAGGCCACCAGGAGCGCGGCCGCAAGCGCGTACGACGACCGGATGACGGTCCGTTCAAGGTCGGGGCGGTCCTGCCACTTGCCGGAGAACGAGAGGACCGCGCCGAAGACACCGATCAGCAAGGCAACCCACAGCGAAAACTGCCCGAGGAGTGTCATTGCGCGTCAGGCTGCGGGGGCTTCAGGGGTGGCCTCGTAGCGCGATCCGCACTTGGCGAGCACATCGGTGGCGTGGAACACGCCATCGGCGCCCAGCCGACCCTCGACGACCACCTCGATGTCGCTGGCGTCGGTGAAGGTGTCAGGCACCAGCCCGCGGTAGGTCACCGGGTAGACCTGCGTGCCGTCGGTCACCTTGAAGTCCACCGTCTGGGTGGCGGCATCCCGTACGACCGACCCGGGCACGACGCGGGCGCCCATCTTGACGCCGACATTGTGGAAGGTCGGGTCCGCGGAGGCCTTGGAGGCGAGCTCCGTCGGGGTGAGGAAATACACGCCCGTCTCCTTCACTCCCTGGAACATCAGGAGGCCGACGCTGCCGACGATCAGCACCGCGCCGAAGAGGAACTTGTGGCCAGGCTTCATGGTCCCGCTCCCTGCGTATGGTTGGATTCCGACCAGACTCCTCAACAATCGACAGCCGGCCGCCCGGGAGCAAGCCCCGGACGGTCGATTAAGCAACTCTTCACGCTGACTTTAGCCTCACTGGCCCGAGGTGGCCGCCTGCTGGAAGTCGGTCATCATCCGCTCGTGGTCGCCGTACTCGGGCCGGCCCTTCTTCATCTCTGCATCGTAATGTGACAGGAAGTCCTTGTAGGCCTTCTTCAGGGCAGCATCGTCCTTGTTCCAGCGGGCGACCGTGCCCTGGATCACATACCCGAAGAGGTGCCCGGGGTCCTTCATCAGGAGGGTGTCGGCGATGGCGCTGGCGCCGGCGACGTCACCGCTGTGCAGCTTCAGCGTGGCCAGGTGGAACCGGGCGTCGGCGTCGATGGTCTCGAGTCGCTCGTAGGCCACCATGGCCATGGGGGTGAACTGCGCCACCGTCTGCTGGTCACCCGACTCGGCGGCGCGCATGATCCGGTTGTAGAGCCGATCGAATTGCTCGCGCGGTGTCATGGTGCTCAAGTCGGGCGGAGTGCCCTCCCCGGCCCCTCCGGCGAACGGGGCCACCGCCCCGCCGGCGCCGACCGCGCCGGCCACCTCCGGCGCGCCCCCGCTGCCACGGGCCACCAGGGCAAGCACCGCCACGAGGAGGACGGCACAGACCGCCGCTGCCACCGCCCACGCCTTCCGGTCGCCCGACGCCGCTGTCGATGCCGCCTGCCCCTGAGCGACTCCGCCCCCGCTCGGCGTGCCACACTGGGTGCAGAACTTAGCGCCGGCCGCCAGCGGAGCGTTGCAGGACACGCAGGTACGCGGCCCAAGGCTCGCGCCACAGTGACGACAGAATTTCCCTTCGGCGTCGGCGCCGCAGGAGGGGCAACGCGTGGTCTTGGAGGCCATCAGGCAGGATCCAGGGTATGAGGGTGGATGACGATCCGGACAAATCTAGCCAGACCGCCGCAAGAGCGGGACCGGAATACTACTGAGGGGGTCAGCAGATGCGGGGGAGCTGGTCTCCCGGCAGCATATCGACGATCCGGGTGCCCCCGAGGCCTGTCCGCAGGACCACCATGCCGGGATGCCCGGCGACCGCTTCCCCGACGATCGCGGCCTGCGCGCCGAGGGGGTGGCTCCGGAGCGCCGCGAGGGCCGCGTCCGCGGCATCCGCCGCGACGAACGCCACGAGGACGCCCTCGTTCGCCACGTACATGACGTCCAGGCCCAGGAGATCGCAGACCGAGGCCACCGGGCCGGGCACCGGAAGCGCGCCGTCCTCGAGCACCACGCCGACACTGGAGGCGGCCGCGATCTCGTTCAGGGCGCTCGCCAGGCCGCCCCTGGTCGGGTCGCGGAGCACATGGACCGACGCCCCGACCGACTCCCGCAACAACTCCACCAGCGGGAGCAGGGTGGCCGCGTCGCTCTCGATGGCGGCCTCGAACGCGATCCCCTCGCGTGCTGCCATGATTGCCGTACCATGCGAGCCGATCGGGCCGCTGACGAGGACGGCATCCCCGGCCTGCGCCCGGTCGGGGCCGGGGCGGAACGAGGGGTGTAACGTCCCGATACCGGTCGTGTTGATGTAGAGCTTGTCCGCCTTCCCTCGCTCCACGACCTTGGTGTCTCCCGACACCACCGGGACCCCCGCGGCCCCGGCCGCTGCCGCCATCGCGGCCAGCACCCGATCCAGCAGGGCGAAGTCGAGCCCCTCTTCCAGCACGAAGCCGACGGTCAGGCACACCGGCGTCGCCCCGACCATGGCGAGGTCATTCAAAGTCCCGTGCACCGACAGCGAACCGATGTTGCCGCCGGGAAACTCGACCGGGCTCACCACGAAGGTGTCGGTCGAAATGGCCACCTCCTGGCCGTTGACCGGGAGGACGGCCGCGTCGCCGAGTTGCTCGAGCACTGGGTTCCCGAGGTGCGGCAGGAACCGCTCCTTGAGGAGCGCCGCGCTCAGCTTCCCGCCGGAGCCATGGCCCAGCTGGACGCGGTCGGTCGCCACGATGGGCACCGGACAGGCGGGGCCGCCACCGATGGTGATGGTCATGTCACGCCTCCGGCGCCACGGCCGCCCGATGCCGGCCGAAGTTGTAGTACGCGGCGCAGGCCCCCTCCGAGGAGACCATCGGCGCCCCCAGGGGACGCTCCGGGGTGCAGAGGGTGCCGAACGCGGGGCACTCATACGGCTTCAGCGTGCCGCGAAGCACCTCGCCGGCCCGGCACTCCGCCGGCTCCTCCACCGCAATGTCCTCCAGACCGAACCGGAGTTCGGCGTCGAAGTCCGAGAACTCGGGCCGGAGGACGAGCCCGCTCATCGGGATGGTCCCGACCCCCCGCCACTTCCGGTCCGCCAGCTCGAAGACCTGCCGGATAAGGTCCTGCGCCGGCGGCGTCCCGATGCGGCGAACGGCGCGCACATACTGATTCTCGACCTCGTGCCGCCCTTCCTCGAGCTGGCGCACCGCGAGCGCAATCCCCTCGAGGATATCGACCGGCTCGAACCCCGTGACCACGATCGGTACCTTGTACCGCTCGGCGATCGGCTCGTACTCCTTCCATCCCATCACGCTGCAGACGTGTCCCGCCGCGAGGAACCCCTCGACCCGGTTGTCCGGGGAATCAAGAATCGCGACCATCGCCGGCGGGACCGTCACGTGCGAGACGAGCACGCTGAAGTTGGGCACCCCGAGTTCCTTCGCGCGGAACACCGCCATCGCGTTGGCCGGCGCGGTCGTCTCGAAGCCCACCGCGAAGAACACCACCTGCTTGTCGGGATGTTTGATGGCCAGCTCAAGCGCGTCGAGGGGCGAGTACACCACCCGCACGTCCCCGCCCCGCGCGCGGATCTGCTGGAGGTCACACTCGCTGCCGGGCACGCGGAGCATGTCGCCGAAGGAGGTGAAGAGGACATCGGGGCGCGCCGCGAGGGCCAGCGCCTTGTCGATCTGCTCCAGCGACGTGACGCAGACCGGGCAGCCCGGGCCGTGAATCATCTCGACGGCGGGGGCGAGGATCTCGTCGAGCCCCTGCTTGACGATGGTGTGGGTCTGGCCGCCGCACACCTCCATCAGGACCCAGCGCCGGGTGGCGGTGTCGAGAATCTGGCGGACGAGCGCCCGCGCCAGCGCCGGGTCGCGGTACTCGTTGAGGTATCTCATGGCGCCGCTCCAAGCTCCCCTTCCAGGAGGCTCATCTCGCGGAGCATCTCATAGGTGCGCTTCGCCTCCTCCTCGTCCACCTTCGAGATCGCGAAGCCGACGTGGACCACGACGTAGTCCCCCGCCTGCACCTCGTCGGCCACGTAGGCCAGGCAGACCTCGCGGCGGACGCCGCCGAAGTCCACGGTGCCCATCGGCAGTCCGCGATCGCCGCGGATGTCCACGATCTGTCCAGGAATGCCGAGACACATGGAACGCCCCCTTCAGGTTCAGTCGGTCAACACGCCAGCCGGGCGGCGGCCACCGCGGCCTGGCCAAAGCTGATGGCCCCGTCGTTTGGGCTGAGGCGTCGAGGCCAGAGCACCGTCAGGCCGAATCCCTGCAACCGCCCCACCATCGACGTCAGCAATCGCGCGTTCTGGAAGGTGCCCCCGCCGAGGGTGACGGTGCGGATGCCGCACTCGTCCGACACCCGGCGGATCACCTCGGCGGCCGCCCACGCGACGCTGGCATGAAAGTCCGCCGCCAGGTCGGCGATGTCGTCACCGCGCTGGCGCCGCGAACCGAGTACCGCAAGGAGATGCAGCGGATCGATCACCCAGGCCCCCTCCTCGGACCGCTCCAGCCCCACGCGAATCTCGGAGGCGACGCGCCGTCCCGCGAGCGACTCGAGTTCCATGGCCGCCTGGCCCTCGTAGTCCGCCTTGAGGCGAAGCCCGAGCACCGCGGCGGCCGCATCGAAGAGCCGACCCATCGACGACGCCCAGGGCGCGTTGACGCCGCGGGTCGCCTGCAGCTCCGCGATGGCGCGTTCCGCCTCCTGGATGCCGTCCAGCGCCAGCGTGAACGCCGGCCCGAGGTGCGGGTCGAGCATCAGGTAGCCGAGGGCGGCCCGCCAGGGATTCCGGGCCGCGAGGTCCCCGCCGGGGAGCGGCGCCGGGCGGAGGTGACCGACCCGACGGAACCCCGTCAGGTCGGCCTGCAGCACCTCGCCGCCCCACACGCCGCCATCCGACCCGTAACCTACCCCGTCGAACGCGAGCGCGAGCACTGGATCGGTCCGTCCATGCTCCGCCATGACGGCCGCCGCGTGGGCGTGGTGGTGCTGCACCGGCTCCAGCACCCGGAGCCCCGATTCCCGCGCCACGCGGGTCGAGAAGTACCCCGGGTGCAAGTCATGAACGACGGCCTCCGGCTCAATACGGAACAGCGTCTTGAACCGGGCCAGCGCCGCGTTGAAGTGCTCCAGCGTCTCCAGGTTCTCGAGATCGCCGATATGCTGGCTTACGTACGCGCGCGAGCCGTGCACCAGCGTGAAGGTGTTCTTGAGGTGCGGACCGACCGCCAGGAACGGCACCGGGCTCCCGACCGGCAGGTCGAGCGGGAGGGGCGCGTACCCGCGCGCGCGCCGCATCAGGACCGGACCGGCCTCCGTGGTCCGCACAACCGAGTCATCGTACCGGGCGACGATCTCGCGGTCGTGGAGCAGGAACCCGTCGGCGATCCCTTCGAGCCGGGCCAGCGCCTCCTCGTTGCCGATGGCGATGGGCTCCTCGCTGACATTCCCGCTCGTCATGACCAGCGGTCGCCGCACCCGGTCGAGGAGAAGGTCGTGCAGTGGCGTCGCCGGCAGCATGACACCCACCCACGCCAGCCCGGGGGCGATCCCGTCCGCCAGCGGGTCCCGTTCCCCCCGGGCGAGGAGCACGATCGGGCGCATGGGCGAACGGAGCAGCGTGGCCTCGTCCCGCCCGACCACCCCGATCTTTCCCGCCTCCTCCACGGTCCGGACCATGACCGCCAGCGGCTTGGCCTCCCGGCGCTTGCGGAGCCGAAGCTCGGCCACCGCGGTGGGATTCGTGGCATCCACGGCGAGTTGGAAGCCGCCCACGCCCCGGACGGCGACGATCCCGCCCGTGAAGAGCGTCAGCGCCGCCGCGGAGAGCGCTTCGTCCGAACCGCTGGTCTGGGGGACCCCGTCGGGCGTGGTGTACCAGAGGCGCGGCCCGCACGCGGGGCAGCTGTTCGTTTCCGAATGGTGCCGCCGGTCCCCCGGCGTGTCGTATTCGCGCTGGCAGGCCTCGCACTGGGTGAAGGCCGCCATGCTGGTCCGCGCCCGGTCATACGGCATCGACTCGATGACCGTGAAACGCGGGCCGCAGTCGGTGCAGGTGATGAACGGATACCCGTACCGGCGGTCGGCGGGATCCCGGAGCTCGGCCTCGCACGCGGCGCACACCGCCACATCGGGAGCGACGGGCTGCCGGCGGTCGGGCTCGTCCTCGCTGGCCTGGATTGAAAAGCCGGAGAGTCCCGTCACGACGCGCGGCCGCACCGCGACCCGCTCGATCTGCGCGAGGGGCGGCGCCTCGAGCTCGAGCGCGGCCAGGAACGCATCCAGCGCGCAGGGCGCGCCCTCGACCTCGATCCGGACCTCCCCGGCGGCGTTCAGGACCCAGCCGTGGAGTTGCAGGCGCACGGCCAGCCGATGCACAAAGGGGCGGAAACCCACCCCCTGTACAACGCCCGTGACCCGGACGGCACGCCCTTCCCGATCGCTCAGACCGATATGGGGCGCCGCGCCAGCTGCCGAAGAAAGTTGAACCACGTGTCGAGCCCCTCACCAGTCAGGGCGGAGGTCCGGAAGAACTCCAGTTCCGGATTGACCTCCCGCGCGAAGCCGAGCGCCTGCTCGACATTGAATGGGACGTGGGGAAGCAGGTCGATCTTGGTCAGGACCGCGTACCTGGCCTGCCGGAACACCTTGGGATACTTGAGCGGCTTGTCCTCCCCCTCGGTGACCGAGAAGAGAACCACCTTGGCGTCCTCCCCGAGGTCCCAGCTGGCCGGACAGACGAGGTTGCCCACGTTTTCCACGAAGAGCAAGTCGGTGGCCGCCAGGTCGATGGCCTCCAGCGCGGTGTCCACCTGTTTCGCGTCGAGGTGGCAGGCCCCGCCGGTGACCACCGCCTGCACCAGGCGGGTCGTGTGCCGGGCCAGGCGATCCGCGTCGTTCTGGGTCTGGACGTCTCCGGTGACCACGGCCATCCGGAGTTCCTCGCCGAGCGCGGCGAGGGTGCGCTCGAGCAGCAGCGTCTTTCCCGAGCCGGGGGACGAGACAAAGTTGAGCGCCGGCACCCCGGCGGCGGCGAGCCGCGCCCGCACCGTCCCCGCGATCTCGTTGTTGCGAGCCATGACCGGCTCGCGGAGTTCAATTGTCCTGACGGTCATCGTCGAGCTCCAGGTAGGTGACGCGGAGGACATCGCCCGCGCAGCGGGTCATCTCCGGACGCGCCTTGTAGAATGGCGGCGCGGCGAGGAGCGCCTCGAGGCAGAAGAGCAGATTGTCGGGCTCGAGACCGGAGTCGTCTCCGACATCGAGCCCGACGGTGACGAGCTGCGGGAGCTCCGCCGGGGAGAGGCGTTCCTCCGCCAGCCGGCAGACCTCCACCGCGACGCTCATTTCATGCATGGGCCGGCGCCCGCGGCGAGACGCGGATGCCCCACTCCCTCAATTGCCCGGCCATCCGCTCCGGAAGGCGGTGGGTGCCCTGCTCCACCGCCGGCGTCATGTCCCGCCGCATCTCGATCATCTCCGGTTCAACACCGAGCGCCACCGTCATCGCCGGCAGCGTGCCCCGCACCTGCGCCAGCGTGAGCACATCCACGATATCCACCTGGTGGGCCGAAAGCTTCTGCCCCAGGATCCTCGGCAGGTCCGGGCCGTCGAGGAAGACATCGGCGCCGGGCGGGAGCCCGGCGCGGATGGCGTCCACGAGCAGGAGCTTGCCCGCGGACTCGATATAGGGGAGGAGATTCATGCCCCAGGTGCCGCCGTCCATCAGCTCGACACCCTCCCCCACCTCGAACCGGTCACGGAAGCGCTCGAGGGCGATGATGCCGACCCCGTCGTCTCCCATGATCGGGTTGCCGAGGCCCAGGACGAGGACCGGCCGGTGGCTATTCGTCCACATATTGGACATCGGCCCTGATGTAGTGCCCGCCGCTGAAGATGCCCGACAGGCCGCCGCCGTGCTCGGT
>DAOLIZ010000053.1:0-5177 GCA_035328285.1 Gemmatimonadales bacterium | reverse complement strand
CTGCTGCAGCGGGTTGTGCCCGATGTAGTGAATCCCGTGATCGTCCTCGATCATCAGGTAGTACTTGATCTGCTTCCAGAGATTGACCCAGTCCCGCGCGCGGATCGGGAAGAGCGCGGGGAGGCGCTCGAACTGGTTGCCGGCGAAGAGCCAGTAGATGCGGATCAGGCCGGCGGCCACGAGGAGCCCCGCGGCGATGAAGTGCGCCAGCCGGATGTAGCCCATCAGGTACTGCGGCGGCCCGCCGGTGGTGAGGAAGTACGGGCGGTTGATGAAGAATCCGGTGACCACCAGGACGGTGATGGTGATGAACGCGACCCAGTGGGTGAACCGGAGCGGCCCGCCCCAGGGCGAGACCCAGCGGTAGTCACCGGAGGGCGGCGCGGAGTGCCGCCCCAGGGGAAAGAGCGGGGAATCCGCGAGGGGCGGCGGCGCAGGGCCATGCCGCGGAGTGGACGTCGTCATTGGACCTTGACCTCCACGACAGGGTGGCCGTCGGCGTCGAGGACGTGCACGCCGCAGGACATGCAGGGATCGAACGAGTGAATGGTGCGCAGGATCTCGAGCGGCTGCTCGGGCCGGACCAGCGGATGATGGTCCATGAGCGCCGCCTCGTAGGGCCCGGGGACCCCCGCTTCATCGCGCGGCGAGCAGTTCCAGGTGCTCGGCACCACGCACTGGTACCGGGAAATCTTCCCGTCCTCGATCTGCACCCAGTGGCCCAGGGCGCCGCGCGCGGCGTCGAGGTAGCCGTACCCCTGGGCCGTCTTCGGCCAGGTCTCGGGATCCCACTTCTCGCCATTGAAGGTCCGGGTGTCGCCGTTCTTGATCCGGTTCACCAGTTGGCCGTACCAATTCTGCATCTGGTCGGCCACGAGCACGGTTTCCATGCAGCGCGCGGCGACCCGGCCGAGGGTCGAGAAGAGGGCGGCCGGCGGCACGTCGAGCCGGTCCAGGAGGGTGTTGGTGATTTCCTTGATGTCCTTCTGTCCCGCGGCGTAGCCCACGACCATCCGGGCCAGCGGGCCGACTTCCATGGCGTGTCCGTCATATCGGGGCGACTTCATCCAGGTGTACTTCTTCTCTCCCTGGAGGTAGGTCCAGGGGGTCGGCGGGCCGGTGTACTTCGGCACCGTCTCCCCTTCCCATGGGTGGAGCGAGGCGGCGTCCCCGCCGGCATACTCGTACCACGAGCTGGTGATCCCCTCCTTCACCAGGGTGTGGTCGTACGGGTACACCTTGGAGAGGTCGCGGTTCATCACGATGCCGCGGGGGAAGTAGAGCGAATCGAGGTCGTTGGTGTCCACCGAGGCGTATTCACCGACCGTCAGGTAGTTGCCGGTCCCGCCGCCGATGGCGCCCCAGTCCTTGTAGAACCCGGCGATGGCCTGCACGTCGGGCCAGTACACCTCGTCCACGAACCGCTTGGCGCGGGTGATCATGGCCTGCACGTCGGCGAGGCGCGCCGCGTTGATGGTGGCGGTGTCGTTCAGGTTGATGGCGCTCGCCATCCCGCCGACGAGGAAGTTCGGGTGCGGGTTCTTGCCGCCGAAGATCGTGTGCAGGCGGATGACGTCCTTCTGCCAGTCGAGCGCCTCGAGGTAGTGCGCCACCGCCAGGAGATTGACCTCCGGCGGAAGCTTGTAGGCCGGGTGGCCCCAGTACCCGTTGGTGAAGATCCCCAGCTGGCCGCCGGCGGCGAAGGTCTTGATCCGGTTCTGCACCTCCGCGAAGTAGGTGGCGGAGTTGTTGGGCCAGGGGGAGATGCTCTTGGCGATGGCGGCGGTCTTGGCCGGATCGGCGCTGAGCGAGCTGATGATGTCCACCCAGTCGAGCGCGTGCAGGTGGTAGAAGTGAATCACGTGGTCCTGGATGGTCTGCATCCCGTGGACCAGGTTGCGGATCAGGGTCGCGTTGGGCGGGATCGTGATGCCCAGCGCGTCCTCCACCGCGCGGCAGGAGGCGACGGCGTGCACCACGGTGCAGACGCCGCAGATCCGCTGGGTGAAGGCCCAGGCGTCGCGCGGATCGCGCCCGGTCATGATCGTCTCGATGCCCCGGAACTGCGTGGACGAGGCCCACGCGGTGGAGATCATCTGGTTTTCCGCCTGGCACTCGATCCGGAGGTGCCCTTCGATCCGGGTGATGGGGTCTACGACCACTTTAGTCCTGGCCATCGTGACCTCCTTCCGCCGCCGCAGCCGCTTTCTTGCGCGAGCGAATCTGGTGAACGGTGGTGGCGGTGGCGTGGGCGGCCACGCCGGCGAGGGTACCGACCGCGAGGGCCGCGCCGATCGTGTCGGCGGTCTGCTCGATCCCGATGCCGGCCACGTTGGGCAGCCGGTTGTAGAACGGGGTCATCGTGTCCCAGAAGCCGCGCTCGGTGCAGCCGATGCAGGGATGCCCCGCGCCGATCGGCCAGCTGGTCTTCATGTTCCACATGAAGATCGGGCAGGGGCTGAAGGTCGCCGGCCCCTTGCATCCGACCTTGTAGAGGCACCATCCCTTGCGGGCGGCGTCGTCGTCGAACACCTCCACATACTGGCCGGCGTCGAAGTTCGCGCGGCGGGGGCACTGGTCGTGAATCCGCGCGCCGTACGCGAAGAGCGGGCGGCCGTCGGAATCGAGCTCAGGGAGCCCGCCGAAGGTCAGGTAGTGGACCAGGGTCGCCGTGACCGTCTCGGCGATGGGGGGGCAGCCGGTCAGGTGGACCACCGGCTTGTCCTTGATGATTTCGGCGATGCCGACCGCGCCCGTGGGGTTCGGCTTGGCGGCCTGGACGCTGCCCCAGTGGGCGCAGGCACCGACGCCGATCACCGCCTTGGCCCCGGCGGCGGCCTCGATCAGGACATCCTTGGCCGTCCGGCCACCCATGGTCGTATATATGCCGTCCTCCGCGAGCGGCACCGAGCCGGTCACCACGAGGAGGTATTCCCCCATGTTGGCCTTCATCGACGCGTGCAGCGCGTCCTCCGCCGCCGTGCCGGACGCGGCCATGAGCGTGTGGGAGTAGTCGAGGGAGACGATGTTCAGGATGAGCTCGCCGATCGAGGGGTCGGCGCTCCGCAGGACGCTCTCGACGCAGCCGGTGCACTCCTGCAGCTGAATCCAGATGACCACCGGCCGCTTGACGCCTTCCAGCGCGGCGGCCACGCGCGGGGCGGCCATTTCGGTCAGGCCGAGGAGGATGGCCATCTGGCCACAGAACTCGAGGAAGTCGCGGCGCGACACGCCACTCGCCTCGAGATGCTCGCCGAGGGTCTGATCCTTCGCCCAGGGGAACTGCGTCGGAAAGAACATCGTCTGAACCTCCGGTCCACTTGGTGCGGGATGGACCGGCGGCGGGAGGAACCCGCCGTCGGGGGGAATCCAACTGCATGAACATCCGGATTCCGTGATAAATCGAATCTGAAGAGTTTCTGAAGATGAATTCAGTAATCCTACGGAGGCATTTCCTGGCGGCCAGCGTCGGGCATAGGGGTGACGTGGTCCGGCCGCCCGGCAGCATTCGTACAGCAGCAAGAATCAGCGGTCCGCGTGGGGACCGAACTCAAGATTTGTCAAAGAGTTAGTGAAGGAACCATAAACTTTGTAACGATACCCCCGTATTGCCACGGAGACCCATTGCGCGAAAGCCCGGATGGGGGAAAATTGCCTCCGTCCTCACTCACTCAAGGGTCATTCCTATGATGCCTCGCAATGTCGGTTCCCGCTCGTTCGCCGCACTTCTCGGCGCACTGGCCCTCGTGTTCGTCGTCGGGTGTACCGAGACGAACACCGTCTATGAAACCGTCGAGCGGCCGCAGTTCAATCCGCCGCCGGACTCGGTCAACGGCTACATGGGCTACTACACCGCCGACACCAAGCAGACCACCTGCGGCAACTGCCACTCCGGCTACCAGGGCCAGTGGGTCACCACCGCCCACGCCGACGCCTACGACGCCCTCGTCAACTCCGGCCATGCGGCGTCGTACTGCTTCGGCTGCCACACGGTCAGCGACGCCGGCAACAGCGGCGCCGCCTCCGGGCAGCCCGGCGGCTGGAACGCGGTCGAGAGCCCGGCCTATCACGACGTGCAGTGCGAAAGCTGCCACGGCCCGGGCTACACCCACGTCTCGGACCCGAACCCGGACAACCATCCGTTCGCACGGGCCGGCCTGAAGGACACAGTCATGAGCTGCGGCGGGTGCCACAGCGGCGCGCACGAACCGTTCGTGGAGCAGTGGTCGCAGACCGGCCACGCCGACTCGGCGGCCAACGCGCACCCGGCTTGGGATGAAACGACCAACAGCCCCGGGTGCGGCGCTTCCTGCCATGAGGGCCGGACCGCGCTGGCCAGATTCAACGGCAGCCCGAGCCACTACGTCGAGAAGGACTCGGCCGGACAGGAAACCACCCTGCCGCCGGCCACCTGCGCCGTCTGTCACGATCCGCACGGGAGCCCCTACCAGGGCCAGCTCCGTGCGCCGATCGACGCGCCGGACCTGACCGTCAATCTCTGCATGAGCTGCCACAATCGGGGCACCACGCCGTCGAGCAACTTCTCCAATTCGACTGCCACCAGCACCAAGCGCGGCGCGCACGCCGCCCAGGGCCCGATCCTGCTCGGCTCCGGCGCGGGCTACATCCCGCAGAATTTTGTCTATGACACCAACCAGGCGTACACCTCGCACGCGTCGCTCAACAACCCGCGACTCTGCGCCGGCTGCCACGTGAATTCGTTCACCGTCACGGACGCGGCTACGGGTGCCTTCGTGCTGCAGTCAGTCGGGCACCTCTTCTCGCCCGACCCCTGCCTCGACGCCACCGGCCAGCCGGTCAAGGACAACAGCTGCGACCACCTCCCGGCCAGCAATCGCAACTGGACCGGGTGCCTCAGCGCGGGCTGTCACGCCACGGCCGATGTAGCGGCCTCGGCCCTGGTGAGCGACTCCACCCTCGTGGCGTCGCTGGCCAACCAGCTGTGGAATGACCTCAACCCGACGCTCAATAATGGCGGTGCGCCCTACATGGATCCGGGTGACTCCGGTGACCTGGTCTACCTGCTCTTCACGGCTGGGAATCCCTACTCGTATTTCACCAACGCGCAGGGGAACCCGGACAGCGTCCGGGCGTTCAATCCCAACGACAACATCGTCTCGCCGGCCGAGGGCGCGCTCTTCAACGCCATGATGCTG
>DAOLIZ010000052.1:0-16009 GCA_035328285.1 Gemmatimonadales bacterium | reverse complement strand
TGCCAACTATCGCACTCGAGGCTTGGAGGTACTTCACGTCGCCCTCGAGGAGATGACGGATAGTACCGCAGTGCGAGCATTGTTAGCCGACCTGGGTGTCAGTGGGATCGACGTCGCGATGGATCAGGGCGGCGAGTTTGGACAGAGTTATGCGGTCACAGGGATTCCGACCAGCTATGTGATCGACAAGCGCGGCAATCTTCGTTGGCAAGGCACAAGTACAGCTTTCCGCGAGTCGCACGTGCTTGCACGTCCAGCAAATCGTCAGCTTCTGGATGAATTGGTGGCTGAGTAGCGTTCACACTGCACGCCAAGCGCTGCCTAACCAGTGCATGCAGCCGACGAGGGCGCGCGCTTGCGGCGGCGGCCGCCGCGCAGCGCCCTCGCAGCTGATGCACCAATGCGTTCGCTCATCATGCCGCCAAGTCCACGCCTCCCACTTCTCTCGGATGAAGACATGCTGACTGGATCCACCCTTGTCCCGAACGTCCTGGTCCTGATTGGCTGTGTCACGGTCCTCCTGTTGATCGCGTGGCTGGTGGCGTTGCTGACCGACCGCAATCCGCTCCCGTTTCCGGATCGGGACTACCACGTGTTCTCGGCGAGCTCCCGGTCGGCGCTCGTCGCGCTCGAACGGCTGATGCAGAAGTTCGGGCACACCCCGCGGTTCCGCATCGATTCCGATCAGGTGGACCGCACGGTCTTCAGCAACGGGACGATTATCAATCATCCCCACCCGCAGATGTTCGCGTCCCTCGGCAAACCCGGCGGTGCGTTGGGCTTCGTGGTCGGCGACCCGGAGCGCGCCGCGAGGGAGTCCGCGCAACTCCTTCAAGCAGCGGGGTTTCAGGCCGACGTCGTTCTTGACGCGGAGCCGGGTCTCCCGATCACGTTCGTAACGACGAACGCCCTTGTCAGCGGCGCGCTGGTATTCCGGAAGCACGTACTGCAAATGGGGCAGAAACCGCCAGCATGGACACCGCGCTTCGAGCGGTCGGTTGCCCCGCCGCCGGCTGGCTGACCGGGTGCCACACGCGGTTGTAACCGGCACGTGAGCTAGAGTGTTCATTCAACGCCATGCAGCCGCCCCGGAGTGCCCCCCATGCTGTCGTGGCAGCGCATGGCCTTTCTCCTGCCAAGCCGACTTCACCTTCGGTGGCTTGGGCTGGCGCGGCGCCCGCGGGATTGCTAGAATCACGGCGCTTCTGGGCTGACGGGCCCCAGGGGACCTCCTCCGTCCCACCCCTGCAAGGAGCGACGTATGGCACGCGAGAGCGAACGGTTCGACGACCTCCCCTGCTTTTGAGGTCAGCAGCAAGCGCCGCAAGGGCTACCCCTCCGAGAGCCGCGTCAGGCGCGGCGACCGGATCGTCCACGGCAGCAAGGAGTTGCTTCCACGAGAAGCTCGGCCGGAATGACCTCTGCCCGTGCGGTTCCGGACGCCGGTTTCAAGAAGTGCTGCATGCGCGGCGGCAACTTCGATGGCGTCAATCGTGACTACTACACGCGCTAGTGCACCAACCCCGGTCGGCGGAGGATCGTCTGCCGGGGTTTGTGCGCGGCAGGGCCAACGGCCACGGGTGGACCCTGCACCCTCTGCGGTGGCCGATTGTTCGCCAGAAACCAGGAGACCCCAACAGTGAAGGCATCGATCTTCGTGGGCACCAGCCTCGACGGATACATTGCGCGGCAGAACGGCGCGCTCGACTTCCTCGACGCCGGGGGCAACGAGCCCCACGGCTATGAGGAGTTCATGGCGACCGTGGACGCCCTCGTCATCGGTCGGCACACCTTTGAGACAGTCCTCGGCTTCGGGGGATGGGTCTACGGCACGAAGCAGGTGTTCGTCCTGAGCTCGCGGCCACTCCCGCCGGTGCCCGCCGGTGCCGTCGTCGAGCACCTCGCCGGCGAGCCCGCGGAGGTGGTGGCCCAGCTCGAGGCGCGAGGGGTCCAGCACGCCTATGTCGACGGGGGCATCACCATCCAGCGCTTCCTTCGTGCCGGCCTGATCCAGCGGCTGACGATCACGCGCGTGCCGGTGCTAATCGGATCCGGGATACCGCTGTTCGCGCACCTGCCTCGGGACATCCCGCTGCGACATGTAGCGACACGGTGCTTCCCCAGCGGCCTCGTGCAGAGCGAGTACGAGGTCCCGGCCTGAGGAGCGGAGGGCACGCGCTGGTGGCGACAGCCGCCGGGTTCTATACTACTGCGAGGTCACTCGGCAGCTGCCGCGAGCGCCCTCGCAGCTGATGCGCCAATTCGTCAGGCAGCACCGCGATACCGGACTGGGATACCTATGACGACCACATCCCCAAAGCCGCGGGTAACATCCTTCGCTCCACAGTTTCTTGTTGGCGACCTGGCCCGCTCCATCGCCTACTACCGGAAGCTCGGTTTCACATTTGGCGAGCCGTGGGACGGGTTCTACGCCATTGGGCAGCAGGACGGGCTGGAGCTCCACCTGAAGGAAGCGCCCAAGAATGCCGACGACCGCCGACACCGGCGTGCGAACGAGCACCTCGACGCGGCGGCCGGCGTGGACGGCATTGAAACATTTTACGCGCAATGTGCAGCGAACGGCGCAACGATCATCAAGCCGCTTACGGTAACGCCCTGGGGCACGAAGGACTTCTACGTCGAGGACCCCGATGGCTATGTCGTGTGCTTCGGAGGGCGCCCGGCCGCAGACTGAACGGTGCAACAGTTGCGCCCCACAACGCGGATGTCGCCTAGCCAGCGCATGCAGCTGCCGCGCGCGCCCTCGCAGCTGATGCACGATTGCGTTAGCTGGCGGAAACCACGAGGATCCCTCGCGCTCATGACACCGCCCTCTCTTCAGGTCCGTCGCGCGCACCCTGCGGATGCTGCGCCCCTCGCTCAGTTCGCGGCGCAGGCGTTCGCGGACACCTTTGGGCCTGACAATCGCCCGGAAGACATCGCGGCGCACCTCGCCAGGTCGTTTTCCGCGGCCCAGCAGCAACGGGAGCTTGCCGACCCGGAGTGCGTGACGTTGGTCATCGACGGGCCCGATGGGATCGCGGCGTACGCGCAGGTTCGTCGCGCCACGCCACCCCCCTGTGTGAGGACCGAAGCCCCGGTCGAGCTCTATCGGTTCTACGTGGACCGTCGCTGGCAGGGCCAAGGCGTCGCGCAACGGCTGATGGAGGCCGTGCATGCCGCGGCGACCGAGCTGGGCGGGCGGAGCATCTGGCTTGGCGTGTGGGAGCGGAACCCGCGAGCGATCGCGTTCTACGCAAAGAGCGGGTATCGCGATGTGGGCAGCGCCCCCTTCATGCTTGGCGCTGACAGGCAGACCGACCGTGTCATGGTCGCACAGGCCCGGGTGCGGCGCGCTGCTGTGAACGCCGATACGTAATGGCGACTCCCGCCACGTCCTGCGAGGGCAAATGAGCAAGGTGTTCGTCAACATCGCGCTGAGTCTCGATGGCTACCTGGCGCCGGAAGGAATGACCATGAGCGACCCCGGACACATGAACTGGGGTGAAAAGTGGGGCGCGCTCATGGCCTGGCTGCTCAATACGGAGTACTTCCGCCAGAACCTTCAGTTCGGGCCCGGTGGGGAGACTGGTCCGGTCAACGACCTGGTGCGGTATACCACGGAGCGCACCGGCGCCAGCATCCTGGGCAAGCGGATGCTTGACCAGGGCGAGATCGCCTGGCCCGAGGAAGCACCGTTTCACACCCCGGTGTTCGTGCTCACCCATCAGAAACGCGAGCCCTGGGTGCGTCCTGGCGGGACGACCTTTCATTTCGTCAACGACGGGCCAGAGCACGCCCTGGAACTGGCGCGGGAAGCCGCGGGGAAGCATGATGTTCGTATTGGGGGTGGGGCGGATGTGATCCAGCAGTACCTGAACCTGGGTGCGGTGGACGAGTTGGAAATAGCCGTGGCGCCGGTTCTGTTCGGCGGCGGGCGGCGTCTCTTCGAGAGCTTGCGGGAGCCCCTGCCGCGGTTTCGCATCGACAAGGTGCTGGATGGCCCCGCTGCCACGCACGTGCGCTACGTGCGTCAATGACGGCGGCCCCGTCCTCGGTTGCACCGAGACTTCCGTGATCACGGTCACCGGAACCATTGAGCACGGCATTGGCGACTGGCGGCCGCGGATGACCCGGTTTCCCGAGGTCTTCCGCCGAGCCACGGGGGAAGAGTTGTTCCCCGGTACCCTGAACGTCCGGATCGACGCGCCATTGCCGATCGAGGCGGAGATCCGGATCAGCGGCGCCGAGATTGGAGAGCCGGAGCAGGACGTGCTGCTCGAGCGATGCCGGATCAACGGGATTCGTGCCTACCGCCTCCGGCCGTTCCAGCCCGCCACCGGCGCGGGTGGGCACGGGGACCACATCCTCGAAATCGTGTGCACCCAGGAGCTGCGACCCCTGCTCAGTGGATCGGACACGGTCGTGGTCGAATTTCCCCGGGGTGCGGCGGAACGCTGAGGCAGGCGAGGCCGCCCCGGCGCCAGGAAGGCGGGTGTATGGCAGACCTTCAGGACGTGTGGGCGGCGGGTTCCACCTACGAGCGCTTCATGGGGCGGTGGAGCCGACAGCTCGCCCCGCTATTCGCGTCGTGGCTGCAGGTTCCAGCCGGCGCCCACTGGCTGGACGTCGGGTGCGGTACCGGCGCGATGACCGACGCCATCTGCCGACAGGCAGAGCCGGCCTCGGTACTCGGCTGCGACCCCGCGGAGTCGTTCATCGAGTACGCACGCCGGCACGTCCCGCACCGGCACGCCTCCTTCGCCGTGGCCGGATCCGGATGCCTCCCCCGGCGGGCGGGCGGGTACGGGAGCGTCACCTCCCTGTTCGCCCTGAACTTCCTGCCCGACCCCGTCGGCGGGTTGCGCGAGATGCGGGAGCTTGCGGCCCCTGGCGGAGCGGTTTCGGCCTGCGTTTGGGACTATGCCGGTGGCATGGAATTCCTGCGCCGTTTCTGGGATGAGGCGGTGGCCATGGATGCCGCTGCGCAGGCACACGACGAAGGCACCCGCTTTCCGCTCTGCCGCCCCGAGGCCCTGACCGACGCGTTTCGCTCCGCCGGACTCACTGATGTGCGCTGCGGGCCGATCGACATCACCACCGCGTTTGCCGACTTCGAGGACTATTGGCAGCCCTTCCTCGGCGGGGTCGGTCCCGCCCCGTCGTATGTCGCCTCGCTGCGCCCCGATCGCCTCGCGCTCCTGGAGGCGCGGCTCCGCCAAGGCCTTCCACGGGGGCCCGGCGGAGCGATTCATCTTGGGGCGCGTGCCTGGGCAGTCTCCGGGACCGCGGATTGAGCGCCGTCGCAGCCGAGGCGCCAATGCGTTTGTCTGTCACGCAGCTGCAACGCAAGGAAGATCGACCACAATGAGCAACAAACCGACAGCACCCGAGAACAAGGGCGTCACGGTGACGCACCTGGCAGCGCTCGACCTCGGGCCGGAAATCGAGGGGATGGCGGGGCGCCAGCTTCGGATGCGGATGGTGACCATCGAGCCAGGTGGGGTCTTCGGCCCGGTTCACGACCACAAGGACAGGCCCGGGATGGTCTACGTGCTGCAGGGCACGATCACGGACCATCGCCAGGGGGTGGCCACGGAGTATGGACCGGGTGTGGGGTGGCCGGAGGATCGGAACACCATGCACTGGCTGGAGAATAGAGGAACAATCCCGGCGGTGGAGATCTCGGTCGACATCGTGAGGTCATAGTCGGCCGAGTCTCGCCACGGCTGGCCGACGCGACCGGGACTCGGGCGTGGTGGGGACCGGCTGCATCGGATCGCAAGAATCCTCGTCGAGGGAGTGTTTCAGCATGCAAGACACCTGGTCCCGGGTCGACCAGTACGTTGCTGGGTTGATGTCGCTTTCCGACCCCATCCTGGAGGCCGCTCTCGCGGCCAGCGCCGAGGCGGGTCTGCCCCCCATCGCGGTTTCACCCGCGCAGGGCCAGTTCCTCGCCCTCCTGGTGCAGGCGCTCGGCGCGCGCCGCGTGCTCGAGCTGGGTACGCTCGGCGGCTACAGCACCATCTGGATGGGACGGGCCCTTCCTCCTGGCGGCCACCTCCTCAGTCTGGAACTCGACCCCGCGCACGCCGCGGTGGCCCGAGCCAATCTGGCGCGCGCGGGGCTGGCCGACGTGGTCACCGTGCAGGTGGGTCGCGCGAGCGACACCCTCCGTCACCTGGCCGACGCCGGCGACGCCCCCTTTGACCTCGTCTTCATCGACGCCGACAAGGAGGGGTATCCCGAATATCTCGAACTGGTCCTGCCGCTGGTTCGCACGGGGAGCCTGATCGTCGCCGACAACGTGGTGCGCGGGGGCGCCGTGGCGGATGCTGGGAGTGCAGACCCGAATGTCCGGGCCGTCCGCCGCTACCTCGAACTGGTGGCCGTGCACCCCCGGCTGAGCGCCACGGTGCTCCAGACGGTGGGGAGCAAGGGGTACGACGGACTGGCGCTGGCGGTGGTGGTGTAGTCCCCGCGTCACCTGTGTCGTTTGGATCAGTCTGGGGGCCGGAGCGTCAGGTCCCGAAAATCACCGACCGACGTGCCGTGCACGAAGTATCCCACTCCGCCGGAATGATGCGCCGAGGGGTTGATCACCGACAGGACCGGGGCCTTGGCATGGTCCAGATACACCTCGATCGCCGCCCCGCGCACCCGCACCCGCACGTGGATCCATGCCGAGGGGTCGATCGACGCCGGGACCGCATTCTCGAAGACCCCGGGGTGCTCTGTGCGCAACGTGTCCCAGGGATAGGCGGGTGACGAGATGAACTGCACCGCGTGGGCGTGGCGGGCGGAGTCCGTCGCCTCGAAATTGAACGGCCGGAGGTAGACGGCGTCGAAGGTGGTGTCGCTGGTGATGTGAAACGCGATACCCACGAAGCTGTGTCCTGGAATGTCGCGGCCGCGGACCTCGAACTCGATGTCGCCGTCGGTGAACGCCAGCGCCGGCGACCAGACCAGGCCGACGGTATCCGGCTCCCCGACAATCGCCAGAAACTCGTGCCCGCCTTCGCTGTCGGTCTTGATGGTCCGGTTGAACAGCCGCCAGCCGCCGGGGGGCGCCTCGGCGCCCGCGAGGTCCATGGAAACGGTGCCTTGCGCGAGTGCCTCTCTCGGCAGGCCCAGCAGGGCAGGGGTGCCGACGAGCAGCTGCGCGATGGCAAGCGACGTGAACGCTGGGAGTCTCATTCGGCACCCCAGTGCGGCAAGACGGACGATGGCGGCCATGGTCTCCGGACGTCGCCTCACGATCTGGGGTTTCGCCTGGTGCACGCCGAGGTACCCGAACGCTCGGAAACGAGAAAGCCCCACCAGCCGGCAACGCGTGGTGGGGCTTCCGTCGATTCCTGATGGGCGATGAGGGGCTCGAACCCCCGACCTCGCGCATGTGAGGCGCGCGCTCTAACCAGCTGAGCTAATCGCCCGGTGTTTCGGGAGCGGGAGTCTAACGGGGGCCGGCACGGTCGGGCAAGTCCGGCCCGGGCTAGATCAGCCCGCCGCGCCGCAGCCGCCCGATCTGGTCGAACCGCTCGTCGTGCATCGCCAGCACTTCCTCGGGAGAGACGGTGGCCACCCCCGACTTCCCGACCTCGATTCCCGCGGCAATATTCGCAAGCTGGGCCGCCTCCCGCACCGTGGCTCCCGCCGCCAGGCAGGTCCCCACCCACGCGGTGACCGTGTCTCCCGCACCCGATACGTCGTACACCTCCCGCGCCAGCGAGGGGAGGTGGACCGTCTTCCCGTCCTTGGTGACCAGCACCATCCCCTCGGCCCCCAGCGTGAGCAGCAGGTTGTCCACCGCCAGCTTGCTCAGCGCCTCGGGCAGGGCGTCCCGATGCGCCAGGTCCACCGCGGCGCCGAGCGCCGCCTCCATCTCCCGCCGGTTCGGCTTGAAGACCGTGGCGCCGGCGTAGTCGAAGAACTGCCGGAACTTGGGGTCCACCACCACGGGGATGCCGCGCTTCTTCGCGATGCCCATGGCGGCACGGATCAGCGCCGGCGCCAGCAATCCCTTGTTGTAGTCCTCCAGCAGGAGCGCGTCCGCGTCGGCCAGCGCCTCTTCCGCCCTGGCCGTCACCCGCTCCAGCTCGGCCCCCGCCAGCAGCCGGTCGACTTCCTCGTCGATCCGGACCACCTGCTGGCCCCGCGCCAGGACCCTGGTCTTCGACGTCGTCGGTCGCCCCGCCGTGGTCTCCACGAAGGCGTCGGTCAGCTGCAGCGTGGCCATCTCGGCGCGCAGCGCCCTGCCGGTCGGGTCGTCACCCACCACACCCACCAGCCGGCAGGTGGCCCCCATCGCCGCCACGTTGGCGGCCACGTTGGCGGCGCCGCCGAGCGCGGAGCGGTGCTCCCGCACGCTGACCACCGGCACCGGCGCCTCGGGAGAGAGCCGCTCGGTGTCGCCGAGCAGGTACCGGTCGAGGATGAGATCGCCGATGACGACAATCCGGCACGTGCCCATCCGCTCGATGAGTTTCAGGACGCGGTCACGGGGCATCGGGGAGGGAGGAGAGCTGGGGCGCACGGCGAATCCTCGGAAGCGTGAAGAGTCGGATGCCCCGAAACGTGCGCGCGGCGCGGGCAAAGGGGAAGGGGAGGACCCAGCCCCGCCGATGGCCCGCCCCGCTATCTTTGACCCCCATGTCAGGCACTCCCTTCCGCGTCGAGTCAACCCGCGGCGACCTCGTCGAGTCGGTCCACGCCGTGTCCCTGGCGGTGACCGACCCCCTGGGCGCCCTGGTCGCCTCGGCCGGCGATCCGGAGCTGGTGACCTTCTGGCGCTCCGCGGCCAAGCCGTTCCAGGCGCTGCCGATGGTCGCCGACGGTGCGGCGGATGCCTTCGGCCTCGGCGACGACGCCATCGCCCTGGCCTGCGCGTCCCACTCCAGCGAACCGGAGCAGGTGGCGCTGGCCCGCCGGATGCTGGCCGCCATCGGATGCGCCGAGGCGGACCTCGCCTGTGGCCCGCACACACCGCTCTCCAGCGCCGTCAACGAACGGGTGCTCCGTGAGGGGATCACGATGACGCCGGCCTGGAGCAACTGCTCCGGGAAGCACAGCGGGATGCTGGCCCTCACGCGGCATCATGGCTGGCCGACCGCCGGCTACGAACGGGCCGGCCACCCGGCGCAGGACCGGATCCTCGACGAGGTGAGCCGCTGGACCGGCCTCGCCCCCGAGTCGGTCGTCCTCGGCGTGGACGGCTGCACCACCGTCTGCTTCGCTATGCCCCTCCGCGCCATGGCCACCGCCTATGCCCGGTTCGGCGTGAGCGAGGAGCCGGCCGCGGTTCGCGTGCGCCGGGCCATGCAGTCCCATCCCGGGCTGGTCGGCGGCACCGGACGGCTCTGCACCGACCTGATGCGCGAATCGGCAGGCCGCGTCATCGCCAAGATCGGCGCCGAGGGCGTCTACAGCGCGGCCTGGCCCGAGTTGGGGCTCGGCCTGACCCTGAAGGTGGCCGATGGCGACATGCGGAGCGCGCAGGTGGCCCTGCTCGGTGTCCTGGCCCGACTGGCCACAAGACTTGGCGCAGGCCTCCCGCTCGGAGCACTCGCCGGCCACGCCGAACCGGTCATTCGCAACACGCGGCGGGAGGCCACCGGCGTGCTCCGCGCCGCCGGCGACCTGCGCTTTCACGACACCCCCGGCGCGCGTTCAATGCCGCCCATCGCCTGAACCGAATTACCCTGATGCCAGACGCCACCGCCCTCGACCCCCGGACCCTCGCCCTGGTGCGCCTCGCCGCCGCGGTGGCCGCGGGAGACGAATCCGCCCTGCGGCTCGGCATGGAATCGGTGCTGGCGGCGAAGGTCGACCCGGCCTGGGTGGAGGAACTGCTGCTGCAGTCCATCCTGATGGTGGGGTATCCGAGGGCGCTGGTCGCGTTCGGCATCTGGCGACAGGTGAGCGGCACCAGTGCACCGCCGTCCGACGCCGACGCGGACTACACCCGCCTGGCCGAGTGGGAGGCGCGGGGGGTCAAGACCTGCGCGACGGTGTACGGCGACAACTACGAGAAGCTGCGCCGCAACGTGCGCAGCCTGCACCCCGCCGTCGATCGCTGGATGCTGGTCGAGGGGTACGGCAGGACACTCGGCCGGCCCGGGCTCGATCTGCGGCGGCGCGAGCTCTGCACCGTCGCGCAGACGGCGGTGCTCTGCACCCATCGGCAGCTGCATTCGCACCTGCGGGGGGCGCTGCACGGCGGCGCCACCTTCGCGCAGGTCGAATCGACGCTGTCGGCGGCGCGCCCGCTGGTGACCGACGGCGAGTGGACGGAAATCGAGAAATTGTGGGTGGCGGTACGCGCCGGGTGGAGCGAGGAGAACTGATGTTCATTGATCGGGCAGTCGTGAAGGTCATCGCAGGCACCGGCGGGTCGGGTGCCTCGTCGTTCGCGCGCTTCAAGTTCAAGCCGAAGGGCGGACCGGACGGCGGCGACGGCGGGCACGGCGGGCACGTCTACATCCGGGGCGACGCGAACCTCGCCACCCTCCTGGACTACCGGTACAAGACCATCTGGAAGGCGGCGCGCGGCGCGCACGGCAAGGGGAAGAACTGGACCGGCGCCTCCGCCGACGACATCTACATGCCGGTGCCGCCGGGCACCGTGGTGCGCGACGTCGAGACTGGCGAGGTGCTCGCCGAGATCCTGCACGACGGCGACGTCTTCCTGGTGGCCAAGGGAGGGCGGGGCGGCCGGGGCAACGCCCGCTTCACCACGCCGACGCACCAGGCGCCGCGGGAGTGGGAACCGGGCGAGGAAGGCCAGGAGCGGGACATCGAGCTGGTGCTGAAGCTGATCGCCGACGTCGGGCTGGTGGGCGAACCCAACGCCGGGAAGAGCACGCTCCTCTCCGTGCTCAGCGCCGCGCGTCCCAAGATTGCCGACTACCCATTTACCACCCTCGAGCCGAATCTCGGTGTGGTGCAGCTCTCCGGGTCCCGCACCTTCGTGGTCGCGGACATCCCCGGCATCATCGAAGGCGCGCACGAGGGGAAGGGACTTGGCCTCAAGTTCCTGCAGCATGTGGAGCGGACCCGCGTGCTCGCCTTCATGGTCCCGCTGGACGCGCCAGACCCGCAGGCCGTCTACGACCAGCTCCGCGCCGAGGTGCGGCTGTATTCCACCACCCTGGCGGAACGGCCGCACGTGGTGGTCCTGAGCAAGCGGGACCTGCTGCCCGAGGGAGACGAGGTCCCGACGCTGGATGCGCCGGACGCCGTCAGCCAGCTCACCATTTCGAGCGCCTCGGGGGCCGGCCTCGAGGAGTTGAAGGAATTCCTCTTCCGGTTCGTGGCCGAGGCCAGGGCGAACGAACCTCCGCCCGTCGACGACTGGGCGCCCGAGTGACGGACGCCGGTCCCAGCGACCAGGAACGCGCTGCGCTGGTGGCGCTGGGCCTGGTGAACGGGGTGGGACACGCCCGGCGCACCACCCTCCTCGATGCCTGCTCGACTGCCTACGGCGCCCTCTCGGCGCCGTTCGAGTTTCTGTGCGCCCTGCCCGGGATTTCCCGCGCCTGCGCCACCGCCATCAAGGCAACCTCCGTGGCCCAGGGGGAACGTGTCCTCCGCGAGGTCGAGTTGCATGGCGGCACCTGTCTCGTGCCCGGTGATCCGATCTACCCCTCGATTCTCGTGGATATCCCCGAACCCCCCGGGGTGCTCTTCGCACTGGGGCGGCTCGAACTGCTGAACCGACTCGCCGTCGCGGTGGTCGGGAGCCGGAACCACAGCACCTACGGCAGCGATGCGTGCCGCATCGTGGTGCAGGCCGCGACCGCGAGCGGGTTGTGCGTCGTCAGCGGAATGGCACGCGGGCTCGATGCGGTGGCGCACCTGGCCGCCCTCGACGTCGGGGGCGACACGATCGGCGTCCTCGGCAACGGCTTCGGCGTCATCTATCCGTCGGCCAACCGCGTGCTCTACGAGCGGATGCGGCGCGAGGGGCTCCTGCTCACGGAGTTCCCGCCCGGGAACCGCCCGAATGCGGGGAGCTTCCAGCGGAGAAACCGGCTCATCAGCGGGCTCGCGCGGGTCACGGTGGTGGTCGAGGCGGCCTCCGGCTCCGGAACGCTCATCACGGTGGACGCCGCCCTCTCGCAGGGGCGCGACGTGATGGTGGTGCCGGGCGCCATCACCAGCCCCACCTCCATCGGGACCAACCGCCTCCTGCGCGACGGCGCCACGCCCTTTCTGGAACCCGCGGACCTGCTCGCGCTCTACCCAGAGCTGCAGCCCACCATATCCGGGAAGGGAACACCTGCGGCTCGGGTGGATCCGCCGCCCGCGCTCCCGCTTACCCTCTTCGAGCGGCGCGTCTTCCAGACGCTGGACCGGACGCCGCGCCACCTCGATGCGCTGATCGAGGTGGTCGGCGTGCCCGCCGCCGAGCTCCTTCCCGCGCTTTCCGCCCTCGAGATGTACGGGGTCGCCCGCCAGGAGCCGGGCCGGCGGTTCCTGCGCGCCTGACTTTCATCGGCCCCCGGCGGGCTGTACCCTTCCTGCCGTGAACCTCTACATTCACGTCCCCTTCTGCGCCCGCCGCTGCAGCTACTGCGACTTTTCCATCGCGGTCCGGAAGGCCGTGCCATCGGAGCGGTTCGCCGCGGCGGTGCTCACCGAGTGGGAGGGCGTGCAGGGCGATGCCGGATGGTCGAGCTCCCCGGCACTCGACACCGTCTACTTCGGCGGCGGGACGCCGTCGCGGCTCGACCCCGCCGCATTGGCTTCCATACTGGACGGCCTCCGCGCCCGTCGGCCCCTCGCCCCCGACGCGGAGGTGACGCTGGAGGCGAATCCCGACGACGTGACGCCGGAGGCCGCGGCCGCCTGGCGCGACGCGGGCATCGCGCGGGTTTCCCTCGGCATCCAGTCCTTTGCGCCGGCGGTGCTCGAGTGGATGCACCGCACCCATTCGGTGGAGCAGGCCCGGAGCGCCGTGGCGACCCTCAGGACCGCGGGCTTCGCCGACCTGTCGGTCGACCTCATCTATGGCCTGCCGGCCGAACTGGAACGGGATTGGGAGGCGGATCTCGCCGCCGCCTTCGCCCTCGAACCCGATCACCTCTCCTGCTACGGGTTGACCATCGAGGCGCACACCCCGCTCGGGCACTGGGCCGCGCGTGGCCAGGCAACGCCCGTCGACGAGACACGCTATGCAGAGGAGTTTCTCCAACTGAGCCAGGCGCTGGCCGGGCGCGGGTGGGAACATTACGAGGTGTCCAATGCCGCGCGGCCGGGGCACCGTGCGCGGCACAACAGCGGGTACTGGTCCGGCGCACCGTACCTGGGGCTGGGGCCGTCTGCCCACAGCAGCACCGGGGGTGAGCGTCGCTGGAACATCCGGGAGTACGCCGCGTGGGACGCGGCCGTGCAGGCCGGGGAGCCGACCGTCGCCGGACAGGAGTTGCTGACGACGGAGCAGTCGCGGATCGAGGCGCTCTACCTCGGGTTGCGGACCTCGGCCGGTGTCCCGGTGGACCTGGTGCCCGCCGCGGTGCGGGAGCGCTGGGTGGCCTCCGGGTGGGCAACACCCGGAGGAGGCCGGCTCCGCCTCACCGCCGAGGGGTGGCTCCGCCTCGATGCGTTGGTGGCCGACGCGGCCTGATTAGATTCCTGCCATGGCATCCGCCGAGCATCTCACCTCCCGCCAGCTCCACGTCCTCGAGGCGGTCATCCAGACCTATATCGAGACGGCGGAGCCCGCCGGCAGCCGAACTGTGTCCCAGCGGTTCGGGCTCGGCGTGTCGTCGGCCACGGTGCGCAACATCATGGCGGAGCTCGAGGACCAGGGGCTGCTGTACCACCCGCACACCTCCGCCGGCCGGATCCCGACGGACCTGGCCTACCGGGTGTACGTCGACAGCCTGATGCACCTCTCCCCACTCAGCGACGAGGCCCGCCAGACCCTGCAGGCGGAACTCCCCGGCTCCCGCAACGCGATGGACCAGCTGCTCCGGCGGACGGCGCAGGTGCTGGGCGTGCTGACCCAGGAGCTGGGGGTGGCCGTGGCCCCCGCCTTCAATCACATCGTGCTCGAGCGGCTGGAACTGGTGCAGGTCTCGAGCGAGCGCATCCTGATGGTGCTCAACCTGCGGAGCGGCGCGGTGCGGACCGTCTTCGTGGAGGTGCGGGGCAGCATCGCCAAGGCGGCGCTGGAGCGGGTGACGCAGGTGCTGAACGAGCGCCTGGCCGGCCTGACGGTCGAGGAGATTCGCCTCTCGCTGGCCGATCGCCTCCGCGACGCCACGACGGAGCCGGAGAGCCACGAGCTGCTCAACATCTTCCTCGCCGAGCGCGACGAGATCTTCGACCTCTCGGGCGACGGCCGCGAGGTGGTCCTGGGCGGCGCGGAACTGCTGGCCGACCAGCCGGAGTTCGCCTCGAACTCGAAGATGCGCGACCTGCTGCACCTCACGCAGCGCCGCGACCTCCTGCGCACCGCGCTGCAGACCCGCGGCGACGGCCTGACGATCACCATCGGCGGCGAGAACCTCGACCCCCGGCTCAACGACTTCACGCTGGTCACCGCTTCCTATCGCGCCGGCGATCTCCGCGGCGTCATCGGGGTCCTCGGACCCACCCGGATGCCCTATGACAAGATCATCGGGCTGGTCGAACACACGAGCCAGCTCGTCGAAGGATTGCTGACGTGAGCGATTTCTACTCCCTGCTGGGCGTCGCCCGCGGCGCAACCGAAGAAGAGATCAAGAAGGCCTACCGCAAGCTGGCCATGGAGCTGCACCCCGACCGGAACTCGGCGCACGACGCCGAGCACCGGTTCAAGGAGGTCACCGAGGCGTACGAGGTGCTCCGCGATCCGCAGAAGCGCGCCGCGTACGATCGGTACGGCAAGGCGGGCCTCGGGCGGGGCGGCGGTGGGTTCGAGTACCACCACGTGGACCTGACCGAGGCGCTGAACATCTTCATGCGCGACTTCGGCGGGCTCGGCGGATTCGAGTCGCTCTTCGGCGGGGGAGGGGGGCGCACCGCCGCCGAGGCGCGGCGCGGCCAGGACATCCGGGTCACCGTCAAGATGACGCTGGCCGAGGTGGCCACCGGCGTGAAGCGGACCATCAAGCTCAAGACGCTCGATACCTGCGAACACTGCGAGGGGACCGGCGCACAGAAGGGCACCAGTGCCGCCGCCTGCAGCACCTGTGGTGGGAGCGGCGAGGTGCGGCGCGCGGCGCGGAGCGTGTTCGGACAGTTCGTGCAGGTGGCGCCCTGCCCGACCTGCGGCGGCGAGGGCACCGTGATCCGCACGCCGTGCGAAGTCTGCCGCGGCGAGGGCCGCATTCGCGCGGAGCGGACGGTCCAGGCGGAAATTCCCCCGGGTGTGTCCACCAACAACTACCTCACCATGCGCGGGCAGGGCGCCGCCGGCCCCCGCAACGGCGGCAGGGGCGACCTCCTCCTCCTCATCGAGGTGGAGGAAGACGAACGCTTCGAACGCCAGGGTGAGCATCTCGCCACCGACCTGCCGCTCTCGTTTTCGCAGGCGGCGCTTGGCGGCACCTTCCCGGTGCCGACCCCCTGGGGCGAGGAAGAGGTGGTGGTGCCCGCCGGCACCCAGACCGCCACCGTGATGCGGCTCAAGGGGAAGGGATTGCCGCGGCTCGGCCACTCCGGCCGCGGAGACCTCCACGTCCGGATCAACGTCTGGACCCCTGAGCGGCTGAACTCGGAACAGGAACGACTCTTCCGGGAACTCGCCGAGCACGAGGGGGATCCGCCCGGACACGGCAAGGGGTTCTGGTCGCGGATCCGCGAGGCGCTCGGTTGATGGGATGGTGGGCCGTCGACGTGACCCCGTCCGCGCCCACCAGTGGAGATGCGCTGGCCGCCTGGCTCGTGGCCCGCACCGGGCAGGCGATCGAACAGCGCGACGACGGGACCCTCATCACCTTCGCCGAAGATGAAGCGGGGGCCAACGCGCTGATCCAGGCGCTGGCCGGGAGCCCGGATGCGAACGCCACAGCAGCCATCCGCC
>DAOLIZ010000051.1:0-16116 GCA_035328285.1 Gemmatimonadales bacterium | reverse complement strand
CAGGAGCACCAGCGCGAGGCGGCCACCACCGTCACGGTGCGGAACGTCATCACGAGCATGCGGCTGATCGCCGCGCTCGACTGGACCGAGTTTTTCGAGAGCGTCAGCCTGGTCGATCAGGCCCTGCGGGCCAGCCGCGACTACGCCGCCATGGACTTCGCCAGCCGGGACGACTACCGGCACGCCGTCGAGGCGCTCGCACGCGGCTCGGAGCGACCGGAACTCGAGGTGGCCCAGGCCGCGCTCCACCACGCCGAGGACGCCCGGGGCGAGTCCGCAGACTTGACCGACGGCGCGGAGGCGCGGGTCCGGGATGTCGGCTACTACCTGATCGGGCGGGGGCGGATTCCGTTCGAGCAGAGCATCGGGTTCCGCCCCACCCTTCGACTCCGCCTCGGACGCCGGTTCCTCGACGCGGCGACCCTGGGGTTCTTCGCCACGCTGCTGGTGCTGACCGCGCTGATCCTTGCCGGCCCGATCGCCCTGGATGCCATGGGCGGGGTGTCGCCGGCCGCGCTGCTGGTGCTCGGCCTGCTGGCGCTCATCCCCGCCTCGGATCTCGCGGTGGCGCTGCTCAATCGGGAGATCACGACCGTGGTCACCCCCCGGCTCCTGCCCCGCTTCGAGTGGCCGGCCGGCGTGCCGGCGGAATGCCGGACGATGGTGGTGGTGCCGACCCTCCTCACCAGTCTCGACGACGTCCAGGAACAGGTCGAACGACTCGAAGTCCACTTCCTCGGCAACGCCGACGGCGACGTGCGATTTGCCCTCCTGTCCGACTGGTCGGATGCCCCGACCGAGCATCGGCCCGACGACGAGCCGATCCTGGCCGCCGCCCGTGCAGGCGTGGCTGCCCTGAATGAGCGGCACGGCCCGGCGGTGGATGGCGGTGCGCGGTTCTTCGTCCTCCACCGTATCCGGCAATGGAATGCGGGCGAAGGCGTCTGGATGGGCTGGGAGCGGAAACGGGGAAAGCTGCACGAGCTCAATCGGCTGCTGCGCGGCGCGACCGACACCAGCTTTCTGCCGCTCCCCGACGGGGTGCAGGTACCCGCGGACGTTCGCTATGTCCTGACCCTCGACGCCGATACGCGGCTCCCCGGTGGCAGCGTGCGGCGGCTCGTCGGAACAATGGCGCACCCGCTCAATCGGCCCCGCCTCGATCCCGCCACCCGGTGCGTCGTCGAGGGATACGGGATCCTGCAGCCGCGTGTGACCCCCACGCTGCCGGGACGCGCCGGATCCCACTTCCAGCGGCTGTCATCAGTGTCGGCCGGTATTGATCCCTATTCGGCCGCGGTGTCGGACGTGTACCAGGACCTCTTCGGCGAGGGATCGTACACCGGCAAGGGGATCTACGACATCGACGCGTTCGAGGGGGCGTTGGCCGGCCGCGTGCCGGAAAACGCCCTGCTCAGCCACGACCTCTTCGAAGGGCTCTTCGCCCGGGCGGGCCTGGTCACGGATATCGAGCTCTTCGAGGCCGCCCCGTCCAACTACCTGACGGCGACCGGGCGACAGCATCGCTGGGCCCGGGGAGACTGGCAGCTGCTTCCCTGGATCCTGCGCCACCCCTTCTCGGCGGTGGGGCGCTGGAAGATGCTCGACAACCTCCGGCGCACGCTTTCCATGCCGATGGCATTCCTGACGCTGGTGGCCGCCTGGGGCTGGCCGGCCTCCAGGCCGGATGTCTGGACGGCATTCGTCCTTGCCGTGATCGCGATCCCCATCTTCCTGCCCGTTCTGGCCGGCCTTCTCCCCCGCGTGCCGGGCATCTCCAAGCGCATGCACCTCCGCGCCGTGGGCCGCGATATCCGGTCGGCGCTCGGGCATCTGCTCGTGGCCGTCACGATGATCGCGCACCAGGCCTGGGTGATGACGGATGCGATCATGCGGACGCTCACGCGGCTCTACGTCACCCGGCGGCACCTGCTCGAGTGGAAGGCCATGGCCACCGTCGCTCCGCGGACGCCCGTGACGGTGCGGGCATTCCACCGGGAGATGCGAGGCGGATTGGTCCTGGCCGGCGCAGCGACGGCGGCGGCGGCCATTCACCCTGCCGCCTGGCTCGCGGCGGCCCCGGTGCTCGTGCTGTGGGCGCTCGCCCCCACCATCGCCTTCGTGATCAGCCGGCCGATCCTGCGCAGCCGGACGGCGGCGCTGCCCCCGGAGGACGCTCGGCTCCTCCGCCGCATCGCGCGCCGCACCTGGAGCTACTTCACCACCTTCGTGACGCCGGAGAGCCGGGCCCTCCCGCCCGACAACTTCCAGGAAGACCCCCTCCCGGTGATCGCGGAGCGGACGTCACCGACGAATATCGGCCTCTACCTCCTCACCGCGGTGTCAGCGCGCGACTTCGGCTGGATCGGCACCCTCGACCTGGCCGACCGCCTCGAGGCCACGCTCCGGACGGTCGCCGGCCTGGAAAAATTCCGTGGCCACCTCTTCAACTGGTACGACACCAGCAATGGGCAGCCGCTGGAGCCGCGGTACGTGTCCTCCGTGGACAGCGGCAACCTGGCCGGTGCGCTCCTCACGCTGAGCCAGGCCTGCTGGGAGATTCTCGACCAGCCGATTCTTCTGCACGCCGGGCTCGAGGGCGTCGAGGACGCGGCCGATCTGCTGCGGGAAGCGGCGCTGGCGTCGGCAAAGGGGAACGTGACTGACGCGGCCAGCCGCGAGCGGCTGATCGAGGCGCTCGATGTGGTGGTGCGCCTCGCCGGCCAGCGACCGGCCACGCCGACGGAATGGGCGGCGCGGCTGGCGGAGCTCGACGCGGCTTCGACATCGGCGGCCAGCCTGGCCCGGGACGCGGCGAGCAAGGAGACCGGACCGTCGGCGTCCACCCTCCACTCGGGGGCGGAGGACCTGCGGCGGGCGGTCGAGACCCTGGCCCGCGACCTCGACGGGCTGATGCCCTGGGCCCGGCTCCGGCCGCCGCCGGCGCTGGCGCCGATCATGGCGACGCTCGGCACGCCGATGACGCTGCGGGAGCTGCCGAAGCGGTGCGAAGGGGTGGTCCACGATCTCGTGGCGCGGCAGGCCCAGGCCCCCGAGGGGGGAGAGGCCGCCGCGGCCCAGCGTGCCGCGGATACCCTGCTGGGGACCCTCGAACGTTCGGCGGCGGCCGGCTCCGCGCTGGCACAGCGCCTCACCCGGCTGGCGGAGGAGGCGCGGCGGCTGGTCACCACCATGGAGTTCGGCTTCCTCTACGATCCCGTCCGGATGCTGTTCTCGATCGGCTACCGGATGTCGGACGGCAGCCTGGACCCGGGTCGCTACGACCTCCTCGCCTCCGAGGCGCGGCTGCTGAGCTTCATCGCCATCGCCAAGGGCGAGGTGCCGGTCAAGCACTGGTTCCGGCTGGGCCGTCCCCTCGCGCCGGTCGGCAAGAACGCCGTGCTGCTGTCCTGGTCAGGATCGATGTTCGAGTATCTCATGCCGCGCCTCCTCATGCGGGCGCCGCCGGAGAGTCTCCTCGACCAGACCGCCATCCTGATGCTCCAGCGCCAGATCGCGTACGGCGCCGAACGCGGCGTCCCCTGGGGGGTGTCGGAGTCGGGCTACTTCGCGCGCGACCTGGGGATGACCTTCCAGTATTCCAACTTCGGCGTGCCCGGGCTGGGGCTCCGCCGCGGGCTGGCGGACGATCTCGTCATTGCACCGTACGCCACCGGCCTGGCCACGATGGTCGATCCGATCGCGGCGGCCCGGAACTTCCGGGCGCTCCTCGACGCCGGCGCGGGCGGGCGCTACGGCTTCGTCGAGGCGCTGGACTACACGCCCGCGCGTCTCCCGGCCGACACGACCAAGGGCGTGGTCGGGATGTACATGGCGCATCACCAGGGGATGCTGATCGTCGCGATCGGCAACCTGCTGCACGACGGCGGGATGCGCACCCGCTTTCACACCGAGCCCATGGTGCAGGCGAGCGAGCTTCTCCTCCAGGAACGGATGCCGCGGGACGTGGCCGTGGTGCGGCCCCAGGTGGCGCCGGCCGCGGCCCTCGGCGACATCCGCGAGCCGGTACCGCCCAACACCCGCCACTTCACCACCCCGCACGGCGCCACGCCGCGGGTGCACCTGCTGTCCAACGGGCGCTACGCCGTGATGCTGACCGCGGCCGGGTCGGGCTCCAGCCGCTGGCGCGACCTGGCGATCACCAGGTGGCGCGAGGACGTCACCCGCGACGACACGGGGGCGTACTTCTACCTCCGCGACGTGCACAGCGGGGAGCGGTGGTCGGCGGGATACCAGCCCAGCGGGGAGGAGCCCGACAGCTACGACGTGTCGTTCGCGGAGGACCGCGCCGAGTTCGTCCGGCGCGACGGGACCCTCGAGACGCGGCTCGAGGTCATCGTGTCGTCCGAGGACGACGCCGAAGTGCGCCGGGTGTCGATCACCAACCACGCGGCGCGCGCCCGGGAGATCGAGGTCACCTCCTACACCGAGGTCGTCCTCGCGCCCCCGGCGGCGGACGCCGGGCACCCGGCCTTCTCGAACCTCTTCGTCCAGACCGAGTGTGTCCCGGAGCGGAACACCCTCCTCGCGACCCGCCGGCCCCGGGCACCCGAGGATCCAAGGGTCTGGCTGGCCCACGTCCTCGCCGTGGAAGGGGAGACGATCGGCAAGGTGGAATGGGAGAGCGACCGGCGGCAATTCCTCGGCCGCGGGCGGAACGTGCACGCCCCGCAGGTGGAGCGGGACGCCATGCCCCTCTCGGACACCACTGGGCCGGTGCTCGACCCGATCGTGAGCCTGCGCCGCCGGGTGCGCCTGCCTCCAGGCAAGACGGTGCGCCTGGTCTATTCGACGCTGGTGGACGAGACGCGCGAGGGGGTGCTCGAGCTCGCCGAGAAGTACAACGACGTGACCATCTTCGAGCGGGCGGCCACGATGGCCTGGACCCGGGCCATGGTGCAGTTGCACCACCTCGGCATCGGACCCGACGAGGCGCAGCTCTTCCAGTCCCTGGCGGGGGCGCTGCTGTACGTCGACCGCGCGTCCCGCGCCCCCGGCGAGGTGCTCGTCCGGCAGTCCGAGGGGGTCGGCGCTCTCTGGGCCCACGGCATCTCGGGCGACCTCCCGATCGTCCTGGTCCAGATCGACGAAGCCGACGACGTCGGCATCGTCCGGCAACTGCTCCGGGCCCACGAGTACTGGCGGATGAAGGGGCTCGCGGTCGACCTCGTCATCCTGAACGATCGGGCCCCGTCGTATGTGCAGGACCTGCAGACCCTGCTCGACACGCTCGTGCGCGTGGCCTCGACGATGCCGCGCAAGGACGGGCAGGAGACGCTGGGCAGCGTGTTCACGCTCCGCGCCGACCGCGTGACGCCTGCACAGCGCGACGTGCTGGAGAGCGTCGCCCGCGTCGTCCTGTCGAGCCAGAACGGGACGCTCGCGGCGCAGGTGGCCCGGGTCCTGTTGCCCGACGCCTCCGCGGTCATTCCTCCTCCGCGTCTTGCGGAAGAGCCGCCCGCCGAGGCGGCGGCGGCGATGGGCGAGCCGGAGCTGGAATTCTTCAATGGACTCGGCGGCTTCGCCGAGGACGGGCGCGAATACCGGACCGTCCTGCGGCCCGGCCAGTGGACGCCGGCCCCCTGGGTCAATGTGCTCGCCAATCCGGACTTCGGCTGCCTGGTCTCGGAGTCGGGCGTCGGGTGCACCTGGGCGGTCAACAGCCAGGCCAACCGGATCACCCCGTGGGCCAACGACCCGGTCAGCGATCCGCCGAGCGAGATGTTCTACGTCCGCGACGAGGAGTCGGGCCTGGTCTGGAGCCCGACGCCGCTCCCGGTTCGCGAGCCGGGCGGGACGTACCAGATCCGCCACGGCCAGGGCTTCACGCGGTACCTCTACGAGGCCCACGGCGTCGCGCTGGAGCTGCTCCACTTCGTCCCGACCGACGACCCGCTGAAGGTCACGCGCCTGACGCTGGTCAACAACTCCGAGCACACCCGCCGGCTGTCGGCGACGGCCTACCTCGACTGGGTGCTGGGTGGCACGCGAAACAGCGCCGCGCCGTTCGTCATCACCGAGATGGACAAGGTGACCGGCGCGATGTTCGCGCGGAATCCCTGGAACGGGGAGTTCAGCGCGCGGATCGCGTTCGCCGACCTGGCGGGGAAGCAGGACTGCTGGACTGCCGATCGGACCGAGTTCCTCGGCCGGAACGGGACGCCCGCCCGCCCCGCCGCACTCGTGCGGCGGGAAGCACTCTCAGGCCGCAGCGGTCCCGCGCTCGATCCCTGTTGTGCGCTGCAACAGGAGGTGGTGCTGGCGCCCGGCGAGCGGGCCGACGTGGTCCTCTTCCTCGGGCAGGCCGAGACCCGCGAGCAGGCCCGGGACCTGATCACCCGCTACCGGACCGCCGACCTGGACGCCAGCCTCGAGGCCGTCACCGCCCAGTGGGACGCCATCCTGTCCGCGGTGCGGGTCCAGACTCCCGACCGGTCGCTGGACGTGCTGCTCAATGGCTGGCTCCTCTACCAGACACTCGCCTGCCGCGTCTGGGGACGGACCGCCCTGTATCAGTCGAGCGGCGCCTACGGTTTCCGCGACCAGCTGCAGGATGTCATGGCGCTGATGGTGTCGCGCAGCGACCTGGCGCGGGCGCACCTGCTCAGGAGTGCCGGGCGTCAGTTCGTGGAAGGGGACGTTCAGCACTGGTGGCACGAGCCGAGCGGCCGTGGCATCCGGACGCGGATGACCGATGACCTGCTCTGGCTTCCCTACGTGGTGGGGCACTACCTCGAGGTCACCGGGGACCACGGCGTGCTGGAGGAGCAGATTCCCTTTCTCGCGGGACAGGTGCTCGCCGACGGGCAGCTGGAGTCTTATTTCGAGCCGCGCGTGTCGGAGGAGCGGGGGACGCTGTACGAACATTGCGCCCGCGCCATCGACCGGAGCCTGGCGGTGGGGCGACATGGCCTGCCGCTGATGGGCACCGGCGACTGGAACGACGGGATGAACCGCGTCGGCGCGGGGGGGAAGGGGGAAAGCGTCTGGCTGGCGTGGTTCCTCGCATCGGTGCTCAGGACCTCGATTCCCCTCGCGCGTGCCCGGAACGAGTCGGCCCGGGTGGAAGCGTGGACCCAGCGACTGGCCTCGCTCACGGAGGCGGTGCGGGACGCTGGCTGGGACGGCGAATGGTTCCGGCGGGCCTACTTCGACGACGGGACACCGCTGGGCTCGCGCACCAACGGGGAATGCCGCATCGACTCCATCGCCCAGTCCTGGAGCGTCCTGTCGGGCGTGGCCGACGTGGAGCAGGCCCGACAGGCGATGGCCTCGCTCGACCACCTGCTGGTGCGGCGCAAGGACCGGATCCTGCCGCTGCTCGAGCCCCCGTTCGACGACGGTCCGCTGGAACCGGGCTACATCAAGGGCTATCTGCCGGGGGTCCGTGAGAACGGCGGGCAGTACACCCACGCCGCGGCCTGGGCGGTGATCGCGTTCGCGATGCAGGGCGACGGGGACAAGGCCGCGGAACTGCTGGCGATGCTCAATCCGATCAATCACACCGGCACCCCGGCCGGCGTCGAGCGCTACCAGGTGGAGCCTTATGTCCTGGCCGGCGATGTATACGCGAAGGCGCCGCATGTCGGGCGTGGCGGATGGACATGGTACAGCGGGTCGGCGGGCTGGACCTACCGTGCAGCCGTCGAATGGCTTCTCGGCTTCCGTCTGCGCGGCGACCGCCTGCTGATCGATCCGTGCATCCCCGCCGCCTGGCCGGGATACTCCATGACGTACCGCCGCGGCACCACGCGCTATGAGATCGTCGTCGAGAATCCGCGCGGCACCGGTCGCGGTGTCTCGGCGCTCGAACTCGATGGGGTGGCGCTCGATGTTCAGGAGGGAATGCCGCTCGTGGACGACCATCACCGCCACCAGGTGCGGGTGGTCCTTGGCTAGGGTGGCACCGTGAGCGCGAAGGTGCCGCAGGGAGGGGCGCACGATCCGGCCGTGCAGGCGGCGGCCGAGCAGGCGCTGGCGCTCGTCGCCGAAGGGATGTGCGTCGGGCTTGGCTCCGGCCGGGCGGCGTCGCTGTTCATCGAGCGGCTCGGCGCGCAATGTCGCGCCGGGCTGTCTGTCCGCGGCGTGGCCACGTCCCGAGCATCCGCTGAGATCGCGCTCGTGTCGGGTGTTCCGCTCATCGCGCTGGAAGCGGTGGAGCTGCTGGACCTGACCGTCGACGGGGCGGACGAGGTGGCGCCGAATCTCGACCTCATCAAGGGGTGGGGCGGGGCGCTGGTGCGCGAGCGGATCGTGGCCGCCGCCTCGAAGCGCCAGGTGATCGTGGTCGGCACGGAGAAGCTGGTCCCGGCGCTGGGAGCGCGGGGAAAGGTCCCGCTCGAGGTCGTGCCGTTCGGACGCGCGCTCGTCGAGCGCCGGGTCCGGGCGCTTGGGATGGCGCCGGCTCTGCGGATGGTGGAGGGTGGCCCGCAGCCGTTCATGACGGAAAACGGCAACCTGATCCTCGACTGCGTCCCCGCGGAACCGATGCCCGACGGCGATGCGGCTCGCCGGCTGGAGCAGGTGCTCCTCGCGATCCCCGGCGTGGTGGACACTGGCCTCTTCCTCGGCACGGCCGACCAGGTGCTGGTGGGCCATTCGGACAGGCATGTCGAGGTGCTCCGGAGGCCCGGAGGTTGACCGGGTCATCGCCGCCGGCCAGGGTCGAGGTGCACCCAAACGCCGAGCTCGCTGCAGAAGCGGCGGCCGATCGGTTCGTGGCGGCGGCCACACGCGCTCTCCGGTCGCGCGGCAGCTTCCTCGTCGCGCTTTCCGGTGGTAATACGCCCCGGCGGCTCTATGAACTCCTCGCCACGCCACCCCGTGCCGCGCAGGTGGACTGGACACGGGTCCAGGTCTGCTGGAGCGACGAGCGGTGCGTCCCGCCGGACTCCCCCCAGAGCAACTACCGCATGGCCCAGGAGGCGCTCCTCTCCCGTGTCCCATTGCCTGCTGGCAACGTGCATCGGATGCGAGGCGAGGGCGATCCCATCCAGGAGGCTCGCCGCTACGACGAGCTGCTGCGGAGGCTGCTGTGGGGCCCCGGGGCGCGGTTGGACCTGGTGCTGCTCGGCCTCGGCAGGGACGGCCACACCGCCTCGCTCGTCCCGGGGGCCACCGCAGTACATGACAGCGTGCAGTGGGTCGCGCCCGCATTCTCGGAGACAAGTGCACAGTGGAGGATCACGCTCACCCCTCGCCTGATCAACGCGGCCGCCGAAGTTGTGTTCCTTGCCTGGGGTGCCGACAAGGCCGACATGGTGGCGCGGGTTCTGGAAGGTCCCCGGGCTCCCCACGACATTCCAGCCCAACTCATCGCCCCGGTGGACGGCGCGTTGGTCTGGATCCTCGATCGCGCCGCAGCCACGCCGCTTGCTGGAGGTAACTGACGGTCCTGCTTGACCTTGGATGTCGGGGCGCACCCTGGACGTCCGGCTCCCTTACGGAAGCCGGATTTTCGTGCTATGCTCTCCGTCCCTTCTTCCCCTCAGAGGTAGGTATGACGAATCGAACCTGCGCCGCCGGTCTTCTGCTGCTGCTCGCTTCTGTCGTGCCCTCCGTGGCAAGGGCGCAAATTCCGGACAGCACCATTCCCCTGCAGACGGTCATCAGCGAGACGAATCGATTCCGCGCGGAATACGCCGATTACTTCAACAAGAAGGACATCGCCGGGCTGATGACGATGTACGCCTCGAACGCCATCTTCACGGCCGAAGACGGCACCAGGTACACCGGCCAGGCGGAAATTAAGGCATACTTCACCTCGATGGCCGCCACCATGCCCCACATCGTGATCACGTCGGAAAGCCTGCTGTCGTACGGCGCGACTGCCATTGACATGGGCACCCTCACCATGCATCCGCCGGGTGGTGGCGAGGTGAAGAGCCGCTACCTGGCGGTGCTTCGCCGTGAGCGGGGAGGTGCGGGGAACTGGGACCTGGTCCGCGTGTCACGGACACCAGTGACGAAGTAGCGCCACGCCCAGGTGTTGGCACAACGGCCTGCCCCCGGAACCGGGGGCAGGCCTTTGTCTTCTTGCCGGAGATGTTATTGCTTGACCCAGGTCGGCCGGGCGTCGCGGGTCACCTGCGTCACCAGGTCGTCCACCATCTTCGCGTAGGCGCTGTTCGGGTCCGTCGCGGAGATGCTCGGCAGCTTGCCGCCGCTCATGGAGACCTGTCCGACGCTCCGGCTCGTCGTGGCGCTCGATCGCCAGACGGTGCCACCGGAGCTGGTGGACAACAGCTTCACGTGCAGTTCGGAGGAGACGGTTCCGCTCACGTTCAGGTTGCCGCCCGCGGAGACGGCGCCGCTCGGCTTTGGCCCTGACGCGGCCAGCTCCCCGAAGAACACCGCCGCGACGTCCCTCTCCCGGCCGACCTGCTTCGCGGCCTCCGGGGCGTTCCCGTCCGCCAGCAGGCGCGCCACGGACGAGTCGGCCGGACCCAGCTCGAGGAGCTCAAACCCGGTCTGGCTGGCGAGGAGAGCCTCCGCGAACTGGTGGGTCGCCTGGTTCGCGAGGGACTGCTTCGAGGGGTCGGTGGAAAAGGTGACGAGGGCGATGCGGCCGTAGGCGCCGAGGTCCAGCCGGGGCGGCACCTGGACATAATGCGAGGAACAGCCGGAGAGTGCCACGATCGTCGAGAGAGTGGACAGCTGCCGGAGCGATGGGCACATGACCAACTGCTTGATTGACAACATCTTTCCCTGCCTGGTCGCGGATACGCTCCTATTTTGGCAAGAAGCGCGCCCTTGATCCTCCGGCGTAGATCCATGCCGTCAGCGCGGCCATGGTATAGAAGAACCAATGTGCGGCATAGCTGTAGACCACGCCCGATGGAACACGGAGAATCAGGAGGGGGAAGACCGCGGCGAGGGTCAGGGACGCAAGATTGTATGCGATGCCCACCCGCCGGCGCACGAGGAGGAGCATCGGCAGGTGCAGCAGGGCAAAGCACCCGAGGAAGACGAGGACGACCGCGGGCAGTGGCAGGCCGGTGGCGGCGAGGCGGAGGGTCAGCACCACGATGATGAGCTGCTGAAAGAGGATCTCGAACGACTTCGGCACGAGATAGCGATACTGCATCGGCAGATAGAACTCTTCCGGGTGTCGCGCAATGAGGTCGTCCGGCCTCCGGAGCCACCGTGGTGCCAGCGCATAGACGGCGATGGTCAGCACGACGGCGGCAACAAGGACTAGGACCGAAGGTGCTGCCACGGTGCTCACCAGCGGTTCGAGCCAGGGGCGGAACAGCATGGCCGCGAGGAGGGAGAACAGGAGGAAGACGCCGGAGGTCACCAGCGGGTGGGTCAGGTAGGTGGCACCCTTTCTGATCAGCCCGAACGACCCCCCCCAGCCCGCAAGCCAGAGGAGGGCCAGCGTGCCGGCATCGAGAGCGAAGGGATGGTGCGGCACGGGACTCCCGCTATCCCCCACTCATCTGGGCCCGCACCAGCGTGATGTGGTGGCGCAGCGTGTAGAGCATCGGCATGAAGGACATGGGCAGGCGCATGGCATGCGCCCGCTGATCCAGTCGGTCCAGCCGCTCCACCAGCGCCTGGGGTGGCACCTCCGCCCCGATGGCGCGCAGTTCCTTCTCCAGCGCCCGGAGCTCGTTGTAGAGGCCGAGGACGCGGCGCCTCACCACCGCGGCGACGGCCACCGGGGCCAGACGGACCAGCGGAATCACGATCCCGAGGAGCGGCAGGAGGAGCAGCAGCAACCGCTCCAGCACCGCGGCCGCCCAGAACGGCAGGTGCCGCTGCAGGAACGGCCGTCCCGACTTGTAGTAGTGCCGCGCCTCGGCGCTGAGGGCGAGGTCCACGGCGGCGGCGGCGGGGTACTGGCCCGCGCCGTTGAAGACCCCAGGTCGGGCATGGATCTGCTCCGCGGCGTCGAGCAGGACGTGCTGGACGGCCGGATGCATGCTCCGGCGCACCACCAGGCTGGCTTGGTCGGCCAGCATCGCGACGTCGGTGGGCGGGTTGTCGGTGGCGAGGTCACCGATGCCTTCCGGCAGCACCACCCGCTCCAGGAAGGGATAGAGGGCGGCGAACGCCTCCACGCGTTTGAGCGGCAGGAGCGCGATGCCCGGGGCGTTGAGCAGTCGCTGCACGGCCGGCGCCTCCCACCCTGTCAGGATGATCGCGGCGTCGAGCTGGCCGGCCAGCAGGGCGGTGGCCGCCGAGTCGGGCGTCAGGCCCGCCAGGAGCGCGGAATCGGTGTCGACGCCCGCGCGGGCGATGAGCATAATGGTCAGGGCGCGGCTGCCGCTCCCCACGGGGCCCACCGAAAGCCGGGCCGTCCGAAAGTCGGCGAGATAGCCGGTCGGGCGCACGGCGCCGGGGCGGTAGAAGATCCAGAGCGGCTCGATCATGACCGTGCCGAGCGACGACAGTCCAGGAGAGCGTGTCCCGTCCGTCAGTCCGCCCTGCACGAATCCCACCTCCACTCCGGACGACGAATCCTGCAGCCGGGCGAGATTCTCCACGTCGCCTTCGGACGGCCGGAGTTCCAGGTCGATGCCGTGGGTGGCGAGGATCCGCTGGTACCGGAGGCCGAGTGCCCGGTAGGCGCTCCCCGCCGGGCCCGTGGTCATCACGAGCCTGCTCGGCGGGAGGGGCCGGATCTGGTCGGCGGCCCACCAGAGCGCGGCGCCTACGCCAGCCGTCGCCAGGGCGACTCCGAGACCGAACAGGACGCGCCGGCGAGCCGGCGGAGTATGGAAAGGCATGACTGGATGGATACACGCCACGGCCGTGTTTGGGGAGGGTACCTGTCGCTATATTGGGGCAACCATCCACTTCCGCTTTGGTGAGGGCGTCCATGCGCACGATTGGAGTTGGGATTGCGGCCGTCTGTCTCGGCCTGGCCGGCTGCGGCGATGGAAGCGGGCTCAGTGGCATTTCCGGCGCCGCGCCTGTCTACGAGGATATTTCCGGGGCCTATTCCGCCGAGGTGACCGCGGTGGGTTCTGACGTGGCGCTCACCGGGACGATGGTCATGACGCTCACCCAGAGCGAGAGCACGTTTGTCGGCACCTACGAAATTGTGGGGACGCTCGACGACAATGGGGTTGTCGGGCCGGTCACCCTCCTCGGCGCGGTCAACAGCGGCACCCTGACCGCAGGGAAGAATCCCTCGCTGCAAATGAACTGGAGCCCCGACGGCTGCGGCCCGCTGTTCTTCTCCAACAGCGGCACCTATTCAAGCACGCTCCAGCAGATCACGGTGTCCCCGGCGGAGATTCCGGTGCAGGATACCGGATGTCTGTCCATCGTCCGTTCGGTCCCGGACACGCTGGTGTTCGCACGCTAAGGAGCCTTGCCATGGGACTATCACCTGCCCCGACGCTGGAGCTCGCCACGGGGGCGTCCCATGCTGCTCGCGGGCGATACATCCTTTGCCTGGCAGCCGCCGTCATCGGCTCCACCTGCGCCGACCGACCGGCTCCTCCGGTCGCGTCCGCTGCGGTGCAGATCCTGGCCCCGGCCAACGGCGACACGGTTCCGCCGGACGTGGTCGTGCGGCTGGGCGTCACCGGCGAGCGGGTGGTGCCTGCCACCGGGATCCGGGTCGAGGGGGAGGGGCACCACCACCTCTTCGTGGACGCCGATCTGACTCCGGCCGACTCGATCATCCCCAAGACCGGGGGCATCTACCACATTGGCAGCGGCGCCGACTCGCTCCTCCTCCAGGGGCTGGCTCCCGGCACGCATCGGATCATCGCCCGGTTCGCGTATGGCGACCACGTGCCGATGCCGAATGTGGCGACGGATACGATCTGGGTGGTGGTGCGGTAGCGCGGCTCCCTACTCCCCTCCCCGCAGCGCCGCCACCACGTCGAGTCGCGCGGCGCGCCGGGCCGGAATCCACGCGGCCAGCATCGTCACCCCGAGGAGCAGCGCGGCCGCGACGAGGTAGGACACGACGTCGGTCGCGCCGATCCCCACCAGCACGGCGCGCATCAGCTGCGCCACCCCCACGGCACCGAGCACCCCGACCACCATCCCCGCCAGCGTCAGGCGCAGGCCGTCTCCCAGCACGCTGCGGATGACGCTCCCCGGTTGTGCGCCGATGGCCATCCGGATGCCGATCTCCGGGGTCCGCTCCGCGACGCTGAATGCGATGACCCCGTAGAGGCCGACCACCGCCTGGAGCAGGCCGAGGAGGCCGAGCACGATCGCGATCTGCGCGGCAAGCCGGGGGAAGAGGAAGGCCAGGCCGCCCCGCAAGTGGGCCTCCATGGTTCGCACGTCCGAAATCGGCAGGTCCGGATCCAGGTCGTGCATCAGGCGCCGGATGGCAGGCAGCGTGGCGTCCGTCTGCCCGGGCGCCCGGACCAGGAGCGTCATCCGCTCGCTGTAACGCTGGGTCATCGGCAGGTAGAAGTAGTCCCGGGTGGCCTCGTTCGTGAAGACGTACGGGCCGCTCCCGACGACCCCGAGCACGGTCAGCCACTCCCCGTCGGGCGAGAGGCGGATGCGCCGGCCCACCGCCGATTCGCCCGGCCAGTAGCGCTCGGCCATGGCCGCGTTGATCACGACCCCCGGCGCGGCACTGCTGTCGTCGCGCTCGGTGAAGTCGCGGCCCTCCAGCAATCGATAGCCGATGGTCGTGAAGTAGCCCGGGCTCACCACGTTGTAGATGATGTCCACGCGATTGTCCTTCACCCCGATGTCGTGGTCGAAGAAGACGTCGCGCGAGCTGGTGTTGTAGCCCAGCGGAAGGTCCCGGACCAGGGCCGCCGACTCCGCGCCCGGCAGCGCCCGGGCCCGGTCGAGCAGTTCCCGGTAGATGCGCTGACCATGTGCCCGGTCGTAACGCAGCATCTCGACGTCCGTCGCGGCCATGGCCAGGCCGGCCGGTTGGAATCCGAGGTCCATGCGCTGGGCGGCCTTGACACTTCGGGAAAAGAGCGCGGCGCAGACGAGGAGCACGAAGGACACCGCGACCTGCGCCCCGACCAGGAGGGTGCGCGCGTTGCGCCGCCGTCGGCCGCCGCTGCCGCCGCGGCCGCCGTCCTTCAGCGTCTCCTGCACCGGCAGTCGGCGGGCATGGAGCATCGGCCCGATCGATGTGAAGAGGGCGGCGATCACCGCGAGCCCGAGCGCCAGGGGGACGAGATTCCAGCCCCCGCTCGCGCTGAAGCGCACCGGGAAGTCGGTGGCCATGCGGATGCCGGTGAACCAGCGGAGCATCACCACGACGAGCGGAACGGCGAATACGGCCCCCAGCAGGGCCAGGACCAGGCTCTCGGTGAAGATCAGGCGCGCCATCCGGCCCGGTGTCGCGCCGAGCGCCCGCCGCACGGCGATTTCGTTCCGGCGGGCCGACGCGCGGGCCAGGAGCAATCCCGCGACGTTGGTACACCCGATGAGCAGCACCAGGCCGGTGAGCAGCAGGAAGACGGCGGCCGCCCAGGGCACGACCCCGGCGATCTCCAGGTCCGGCCGGGCGCGCGTTTCCCAGTCGGCCTGGAAGCGGAGGTCCTGGGGGATCTCCGGGTGCTCGCGCTTGATCTGGTCCGCCAGCACCGTCAGCCCGGCCCGGGCGGCCGCCATGGTCACCCCGGGCTTCATCAGCGCCGCGACCCGATAGGAGCTGTGGTCGCGTTCCTCCATCGGTGCGGTGCCGTGGGAATCGAGCGACATGGCTGAACTCAACGGCAGGAACCCGCTGACCGGCAGGAGGTACTGCCGCATGCCATCATACCCCGGGGCCGTGACCCCGATGATGGTGAACGGTGCGCCATTGAACCGGACCACCGAACCGACGACATCCGGATCGCCGTTGAATCGCGTCATCCAGGCCGCGTGGGTGAGCACAACGACCGGGGCCCGCTCGGTGAATTCCTGCTCGGTGTACCCGCGCCCCAGGAGGAGCGGAATGCCGAAGACCGGGAAGTAGTTGCCGGAGGTCGCCTCGAACATCAGCACGGTGGGCTCCGCGTCTCCGATGCGGACGTTGAGCGCCGCATTGTCGAAGACCATCGCATCCTCGAAGAGGTCGTGCCGGGCCTGGATGTCCAGGTAGTTCGGGTAGGAAACCGAGGCGTGCTCCCCCTGGCCGATGACCACCAGGCGCTCGGCGTT
>DAOLIZ010000050.1:13847-16332 GCA_035328285.1 Gemmatimonadales bacterium | reverse complement strand
GGCGGCGGCGGCCTCGAACACCGCCTTGCGCGTGGGCGAGAGCGCCGTCAGGTAGCGCAGGGTGACGTTGTAGTTGCTCACCACCGCGCTGGCTATCGCATTGAACGTTACCGACGCCGGCGTCGTGCCGGCCACCGACGCGGTGGCGGTCTGCCCGCCGATCGTGCCGCCGAGGGTCCACGAGACTGAGGCCAGGCCGGCCGCCGAGGTGACCGACGTGGGCGCAGAGACCGATCCGCCGCCCGTCGCCGCCGCCCAGTTGACTGTCACGCCGGGATTCGCGTTCCCATACTGGTCCTCCACCGAGACCACCAGCGGCGCCGCCAGCGCCGAACCAGCGAGGGCCGATTGATTGTTACCGGCGCTGATAGCCAGCACCGAAGGCGAATCGGGTGTTCCGCTCGCTGTAAACTGCACGGGGGAACCAGCCAGGCCAGCCACCGTAGCCGTGGCGGTCTGATTGTCGGTTCCTGCGACTGTACCTATCGTCCAGCCCGTGGTCGCGATGCCGGAGGAATTCGTCACGGACGAGGCCACGGTCGTTGAACCGCTCCCTGCACCGGCGGCCCAATTTACGGTCGTACCACCGGATGTGGGGTTGTCGTACTGATCCAAGACGACAACTGCGATGGTGAAGGGCAGCGGGGTGCCGACCACCGCACTTTGTCCACTACCACCGTACAACGCCAGCTTGGTGGCCGGCCCTGGGATGGCGCTGGCGGTGAATCCTATTGGGGAGTTCTGCAGACCGGGCACCGAGGCCAACACCTGTTGAAGATTTGCGCCGGCGGTCGTGCCCGCCGTGAGTGTCATCGAAGCCTCACCTGCGCCGTTCGTGACGCTCGTCGCGGCCGCCAGCGTGCCTCCCCCTGCGGTCACCTGCCAGTTCACGATGACACCCGGCACAGGCGAGTTCGTCGCGTCCTCGACCAAAACCACCATGGGCTGCGGCATCGCCTGCCCCACCGTTCCGGTTTGCGCGTCACCCGACACTGGGAACATCTGCGTCGGGGATGTCGTCGCGCTCGCCACGAATGCCACCGGCGACCCGGTCAGCCCCGCCACCGTGGCGCTCAGCCCCTGGTTGTTCGACCCTGGCGTCGCGCCAAGCGTCCACCCGATCGAGGCAATGCCCGCCGCGTTGGTCACGCTGGTTGCCGCCGACAGCGTCCCCCCACCCGCCGTCACGGCCCAGTCGACCGTCACGCCCTGCACCGGCACCCCACTGCCGCCCGGGGTCTTCACCTGGACCGAGGGCATCACCGCCACGGCTTCCCCGGCCACGGCGGACTGGTTGTCGCCGCCAGTGAGGGCCATCGTGCCAGTCGTCAGCGCCGCCGTGGCCGTGAACATCACGTTGGCCCCGCCCGCCAGCGACGCGCGCAGCGTCTGCAGGTTGGCGCCGACCAGCGGCCCGAGGGTCCAGCCGATGGAGGCCTCGCCCGCCGCATCGGTCATCGAGGTCCCCGCGCTCACCGATCCGCCGCCAGCCATGACCGTCCAGGTGACCGTCGCCCCGGCCACCGGGTTGTCGTTGGCGTCCTGGACCGTCACCGTCGGGGCCTGGGCAACCGCCGCGCCCACCTCGCCGGTCTGCGCATTCCCTGACGAGGCGCCGATCTGGGTCGCCGACCCCGCCGTGGCGGTGGCGGTGAAGGTCACCGGGGACCCGGTGAGCCCTGACACGGAGGCGGTGGCGGAGTGGGAGTTTACGCCGGCCATGGGACCCAGCGTCCACGTCGTGGCCGCCTGCCCCTGCGCGTTCGTGGCCACCGTGGCGGCCCCCAGGCTGCCCCCGCCCGCCGTAACCGCGAACGTGACCGATACGTTCGCCATCACGGCTCCGTTCTGGTCCGTCACCTTTACGGTGATCGGGCTGGCCAGCGCCGCGCCGGCGATGCCGGTCTGTGCGTCACCCGACACGAGGGCAAGGGTGGTGGCGGTCGGCGTGGGGGCGGTCCCGCCATTCCCGCTGTCGGAGCAATTCACGGTCGCCAGCCCGAGAAGGGCCACGGCAGCAACAGCACCAGCGCGATTCAGCGTCATTGAGGGATCTCCTGATCTGCGGCGGCGAATCGGGGGGTGTGGCCGGAGGCCCCCGTGGGGGGTCCGGCGACATGGATAACCCATACTGCACCATGATCCCCCGAAGCGCCAGCCCGATTCCCCGATGCACGGCGCCCCGGCAGGATCGAATCCGGCCGGGGCGCAGGGGAGACCTGGCGCACCGTCTGCCAAGCGCACCGGCCCGCTACCGCACCCGCCTAATCCGCCCCTGGCGATCGATGGCGTGGATCGGGCCACCCCGGCCCAGTTCCCGGAGGCGGAGGACATTGTCCAGCCTGCCTGCCACCCCGAACGGCGCCGGACTGATCGTGAAGGCGTCCGCCGTGCTGTAGTTGACGGTGTACCCCAGATCCTCCAGCGAGCCGATCGTGATGGCACTGAGCGGGTTGCTTCCGAGGGCGATGTAGCCCGTCATCAG
>DAOLIZ010000050.1:11905-13747 GCA_035328285.1 Gemmatimonadales bacterium | reverse complement strand
CACCCCGTTCGCCTCGATGAGCGCCATGTCGGCGGCATCGAAGGTCATGGTGCCCACCAGCGTGAGGATGCTCGGTTCCCGCACCCAGCAGGGGCTGGCCCCGCCCAGGATCCCGCCCGGCCCGTCGATCGGCGCGATGGTCGCGTAGATGAGGACCGAGGTGATCGACTGGTTGATCGGCGGAGTGTTGTCGTCGCAGCTTGCCGAGTCCGCGACGACGAGGTCGGCCGGGAAGTCATCGACGATGATGCTGCTCCATCGCGCCGCCGCATCCAGGAAGGCGGTCCGCTGGGTCGCCGTGACCGGTGTCAGGAATTGCACGCTGACGTTGTAGGTGCTGGGCACGGCCGTACCGAGGGTGGCAAAGTACGCGGTCGCCGTGTCGCCCGGGAGCGACGCGATCGTCGTGTAGCCGCTCATCGTGCTGCCGATGGTCCGCGTGACCGAGGTTTGTCCGGCGGCATTGGTGGTGGTACTGGCGGCCGAGACACTGCCGCCACCGACCGCCGACCAGTTCACGCTCGCACCCGCCACCGCGACCCCGTTGGTGTCGGTGACCCGGACCACCAGCGGGAGCGCCGCGGTCTGGTTGAAGAGCACGTTCTGGTTGTTGCCCGACACGATGACAATCACGGCCGGCACGGGTGCCGGGACCGGCGCCGGTGCGGTGCTGTCACTCGAGCAGCCGAGGAGGACTGTCGCCACCACGGCCATCCCTGTCCGGCTCACCACGTCTTGCCGATACACCAAGTGCTCCCCCGCGATTCGCTCGCCGATCAAAAGGTGCCAGAAGTCGACAACGCCCGGGGAGTGTCCCCGGGCGCTGCGGTATCATGCCGTGTTGCACGCCGGCTAGGCGTCGTCCTCGGCGAGGCCGACCAGTACTGCTTCGGCCGCCACCTCGACCGCCTCCACCGGGGGCGGCGGCGGCGGGGGCTCGAAGCCCGGGGGCGGTTCGATGTCGATCTCGGCGTACCGGTAGATGCCCGTGCCGGCCGGGATCAGGTGCCCGATGATGATGTTCTCCTTGAGGCCCAGGAGGTCGTCCTTGGCCCCGCGGATGGCCGCGTCGGTCAGCACGCGGGTGGTCTCCTGGAACGACGCCGCCGAGATGAACGACTGGGTCGTGAGCGACGCCTTGGTGATGCCGAGGAGGACCGGCTCCGCGTTGGCGGGCTTCCCCTTCTTGCGGAGGATGCGGTCGTTCTCGTCGCGGAAGGAGAGCTTGTCCACCGTCTCCCCCTCGAGGAAGCCGGTGTCGCCCGGGTCCACGACGCGCACCTTCTGCAGCATCTGCCGCACGATGACGCCGATGTGCTTGTCGCTGATGCGCACGCCCTGCAGGCGGTACACCTCCTGCACCTCGTTGAGCAGGTATTCCTGCACCGCGCGGGGGCCCTTGATGCCCAGGATGTCGTGCGGGTTCACGGGGCCCTCGGTCAGGCGGTCGCCCGCGCGGACCTTGTCGCCCTCGTGCACCCGGAGGTGCTTGCCGGCCGCCACTTCATACAGCTGCGGCTCCACGCCCTCCTCCAGCGGGTAGACGAAGATCTCGCGCTTGCCGCGCTTGATCTCGCCGAACTTCACGTGACCATCCACCTCGGCGATCGTGGCCGGATCCTTGGGACGCCGCCCCTCGAAGAGCTCCGCCACCCGCGGGAGACCGCCGGTGATGTCGCGCGTCTTGTACGCCTGGCGCGGAATCTTGGTGACCGTGACGCCCTTGGGCACCTTGACCGCGGGCGACAGGAACACCGTCTTGTCCTTGGCTTCCTTCTTGGTCTTGTTCGGCCACGCCACGTTGATCGGATACTCCTCGACCTTGAACTTCGGCGACCAGGG
>DAOLIZ010000050.1:0-11805 GCA_035328285.1 Gemmatimonadales bacterium | reverse complement strand
AGCTCGCCGTCGACCTTGATGATGCTCGGGTCGTTGTACGGGTCCCAGGTGTAGAGGACCGACGCCCGCGCGCCCTGCCGCGGATCGACCTTTGACACGGTGTCGCCCACCTTGACCTGCAGCAGCGCGCCCTCCGGCACCGGGAAGCGGTTGAGCACCCGCTTCTTGTCCTTCGGGTCGGTGATGAGGATGCCTTCCTTCTGCTCGTCGGCCGCCGACTCGTCCTCACGCGTGAGCGCGATGCGAATCTGCCCCTTCTCGCCGTCTTCGTACTCGACCGGCAGGTCGGCAAACTCGAGGTCGGGCGTGTACTGCACCAGACCGTCGGACCGCGCGCGCCGCTCCGCCTCTTCGGCGATGCGGGCGGACGTACCGCCGATGTGGAAGGTCCGGAGCGTCAGCTGCGTGCCCGGCTCGCCGATCGACTGGGCCGCCAGGATGCCGACGGCCTCGCCCATGTCCACCATTTCCATGGTGGCCAGGTTGCGGCCGTAGCACATGCGGCAGACGCCGCGCCGGGCCTCGCAGGTGAGCACCGAGCGGATCTTGACCCGGTCGATCCCGGCCTCGTCGATCTCGTCCGACACCTCTTCCTTGATGAGCTGCCCCGACGCAACCAGGAGCTTCGGATCGCCGTCCTCGTCCATCTTGTTCGGGTCGTAGACGTCTTCCAGCGCCACGGCGCCGAGGATGCGCTCCCGCAGCGACTCGATGACGTCCTCGCCCTCCTTGAGCGCGCTGATCTCGAGGCCGAGGATCGTGCCGCAGTCCTCTTCCGTGATCGTCACGTCCTGCGCCACGTCCACCAGGCGGCGGGTCAGGTACCCGGCGTCGGCCGTCTTGAGGGCCGTGTCCGCGAGGCCCTTCCGGGCGCCGTGGGTCGAGATGAAGTACTCCAGCACCGTGAGGCCTTCACGGAAGTTCGACTTGATCGGGCTCTCGATGATTTCGCCGATGCCGCCGGTCAGCTTCTTCTGCGGCTTGGCCATCAGGCCGCGCATGCCGGCCAGCTGCCGGATCTGGTCGCGGCTGCCGCGGGACCCGGAATCGAACATCATGAAGACGGGGTTGAACCCGCCGCGCGAGGCGCCCATGTGCTTGATCATCGCCTCGGCCACGTCGTTGTTGGCGTGGGTCCAGGCGTCGATCACCTTGTTGTACCGCTCGCCGAAGGTGATCTGGCCGGTGTTGTACGCGCGCTGGAACCGCTGCACGCGCTTGTCGGCCTCCTCGAGCAGGGTGACCTTCTCCGCCGGGATCTCGAGGTCCTCGATGCCGATGGAGATGCCGCCGAAGGTGGCGTACCGGAAGCCGAACTCCTTCAGGCGGTCGAGGAAGACCACCGTGTCGGCCAGGCCCGCCTCGAGGAAGCTGGTCAGCACCAGCTGCGAGAGGCTCTTCTTCCGCATCAGGCCGTTCCGGAACCCGCCGCTCTGGATGATCTTGGCCGGGATGATGCTGTTGAACAGCACCCGGCCCGCCGTGGTCGGGATCCACCCCGCCTGGCGCGACGGGTCGGAGCCGGCCGGCGGCGTGAACCAGTAGAAGATCGTGGACTGGTAGCCCACCGTCTCGTGCAGCAGCGCCATCTCGATCTCGGCCAGCGTCGAGAAAAACGGCGCGTCCTTCCACCCGGCGCTCCGCGCCGACAGGTCGGCCAGGGGGCCGTTCAGCGGCTCCTCGGCGCCCGGCGGGAGCTTGGTGAGGAAGTACGAGCCCAGCACCATGTCCTGCGACGGCTCCGCCACCGGGCGGCCGTCGGAGGGCTTGAGGATGTTGTTCGACGCGATCATCAGCACCCGCGCCTCGATCTGCGCCTCGAACGACAGCGGCACGTGCACCGCCATCTGGTCGCCGTCGAAGTCGGCGTTGAACGCCGCGCAGACGAGCGGGTGGATCCGGATGGCCTTGCCCTCGACCAGCACCGGCTCGAACGCCTGGATGCCGAGGCGGTGGAGCGTCGGCGCGCGGTTCAGGAGCACCGGGTGGTCCTGGATGATCTGCTCCAGGATCTCGTACACCTCGGGGCTTTCCTTCTCCACGATCTTCTTGGCCCGCTTGACCGTCTCCGCGATGCCGTTCTCCACCAGCTTGTGGATGATGAACGGCTTGAAGAGCTCCACGGCCATCGCCTTGGGGAGGCCGCACTGGTGGAGCCGGAGCTCCGGCCCGACCACGATGACCGACCGGCCCGAGTAGTCCACGCGCTTGCCGAGCAGGTTCTGCCGGAAGCGGCCCTGCTTGCCCTTGAGCATGTCGCTCAGCGACTTCAGCGGGCGCTTGCCGCGGCCCCGGATCGCCTTGCTCCGGCGCCCGTTGTCGAACAGCGCGTCCACCGCCTCCTGCAGCATCCGCTTCTCGTTCCGGAGGATGACCTCCGGCGCGCGATGCTGGATGAGCTTCTGGAGCCGGTTGTTCCGGTTGATCACGCGGCGGTACAGGTCGTTGAGGTCGCTCGTGGCGAAGCGCCCGCCGTCGAGCGGCACCAGCGGCCGGAGGTCCGGCGGAATGACCGGCACCACGTCGAGGATCATCCACGCCGGGTTGTTCGGCAGGTCGCCGGAGTCGCCGGAGCTGAGCAGCGCGTCGACGATCTTGAGCCGCTTGAGCATCTGCTTCTTGCGGTGCTGGCTGGTCTCGCTGGCCACCCCCGCGCGCAGGTCCTCCGCGAGCTTCTTGATGTCGATCCGGCTCAGGAGCTCACGTACCGCCGGCGCGCCGGTGTCGGCCCGGAACATGGTGTCGCCCATGTCACGCGCCTTCTGCTTCATGGCGAGGAACTCGTCCTCGTCGAGCAGCTGGTTCTGCTTGACCGGGACCACCTTGCCGTCGACTTCCACTTCCTGCTTGCCCGGCTCGATGACGATGTAGTTCGAGTAGTAGATGACCCGCTCGAGCTCCCGCAGCGTGATGTTCAGCAGGTTGCCCATCGGCGACGGCAGCGTCTTGAAGAACCAGATGTGCGCCACCGGCACGCTGAGCTCGATGTGGCCCATGCGCTCGCGCCGGACCTTCGACAGCGTGACCTCGACGCCGCAGCGGTCGCAGATGACGCCGCGGTACCGGATCCGCTTGTACTTGCCGCAGTGGCACTCCCAGTCCTTGACCGGACCGAAGATGCGCTCACAGAACAGGCCGTCCTTCTCGGGCTTGAACGAGCGGTAGTTGATGGTTTCCGGCTTCGTCACCTCGCCCCAGGACCACCAGGTCCGCTGCCCCTGCAGTTCCAGGCGCTCGCGTTCCTTGGTGTCGCGGGGGCCCCGGATCTCCTCGGGGGAGGCGATCCGGATGCTGATGTAGTCGAAGCTGGAGCTCTTGGGCTCACGTCCGCTGCGAAAATCGATCATTGCTGCCTCATTCTTGAATCCGGCGCGGAGGCCGCGCCGGCGGAAAACATCGTGTCGTCGGTCGCCGGCCTACTCGTCGCCGTCGGCGGTGGTGCCCAGGGTCACCTTCAACCCGAGCGCCTGGAGCTCCTTCACCAGCACGTTGAACGACTCCGGGATGCCCGGTTCGGCCAGGTTCTGGCCCTTCACGATGGCCTCGTACACCCGGCTGCGGCCGTTGACGTCGTCGGACTTGACCGTCAGCATCTCCTGCAGCACGTGCGCCGCGCCGTACGCCTCCAGCGCCCAGACTTCCATTTCGCCGAAGCGCTGGCCGCCGAACTGCGCCTTGCCGGCCAGCGGCTGCTGGGTCACCAGCGAGTACGGGCCGATCGACCGGGCGTGGATCTTGTCGTCCACCAGGTGGCTCAGCTTGAGCATGTAGATGGCGCCCACCGTCACGTCGCTGGCGAACTCCTGGCCGGTCCGGCCATCCCGCAGCCGGGCCTTGCCACCGGGCGTGATCCCCGCGGCCGTCAGGAGCTCCGCGGACGCCTCGTCCCAGGACGCCTCGGACTTGGCGCCAAGCACGCCGGCCAGCGCCGGGAGCCCCGCCGCCTCCAGCAACTCGGCCGGCGAGAGCTCGGCCTTCTTCTCCAGCTCCTTGACCGCCTTCTCGAGCGCCTTCTTCTCCGCCTTGCCGGCCTCGCCGAGGAGGACGGCGTGGTGCTCGATCTCGAGCCGGACCTGCGCCTGCTCCCGCTCGGCCAGCTGCTTGGCGGCGTCGACCAGGAAGGCCTGGGCCCCCTTGTAGAGCGCCTTGGTGTCGGCCGAGGAGGCCCGGTGCCCGAGCACCTCGATGCCGACCTTGCCCAGCGCGGTCCGGTCGGCGTCGGTGGCAGCCTTCTTCAGGTCGGCCACCATCGCCGTGATGATCTCCGGCGCGGCTTCCGGCGCCGGCGTATCGAGCCGCAACGCCTGCGCGGCCCACTTGAGCCCGGCCAGGCGGATCAGCACGCTGATCTCTGCCTCGTCCGCGCCCCGGAAGACGGGCGTCTTCGCCTCGAAGCCGAGGATCCGCGCGGCCCACCCGAGGTGGGTCTCGAGGATCTGCCCGACGTTCATGCGGCTCGGCACGCCGAGCGGGTTGAGGACGATGTCCACCGGCGTGCCGTTCGGCAGGAACGGCATGTCCTCTTCCGGCACGATGCGGGCGACGATACCCTTGTTGCCGTGGCGGCCGGCCATCTTGTCGCCGACGCTGATCTTCCGCTTCTCGGCGATGTACACCTTGACCAGCTGGATGACGCCCGGGGGCAGCTCGTCCGGCTGGAGGATCTTGTCGATCTGGTCCTCGGCCCGCTCCTCGACCCGGGCGCGCTCGCGCGCCGCGGCATCGATGGTGGCGCGGATCCGCTCGTTGGCGGCCTTGTCGGCCACGCGGAGCGTCTTCAGGTCGGCCTCGGAGAGGTCCAGCCCGTCGAGCACCGACGGCGTCAGCTTGGTGCCCTGCGGGACGAACTCCTCCACCGTGCCGGCCTTGAGCATCAGCGCCACTTCCTGGTTCTTCAGGAAGGCGTGCAGCTCCTCCATCATGACCGCGGTGATGCGGGCCTTCTCGTCGGCCTCGATCCGGCGCACTTCGCCGATCCGCTCGCCGCGGTCCTTCTCGACCACCAGGTCCTCGATCCGGCTGAAGATCTTGACGTCGATGACGACGCCCTTCATGCCGGGGCTGACCTTGAGCGAGCTGTCCTTCACGTCCTTGGCCTTTTCGCCGAAGATGGCGGTGAGCAGCTTCTCCTCGGGGGAGAGCTCCGTCTCGCCCTTCGGCGTGATCTTGCCGACCAGGATGTCGCCCGGCTTGACGTGCGCACCGATGCGGACGATGCCGCGCTCGTCGAGGTCGATCAGGGACTCGTCCGAGACGTTCGGGATTTCCCGGGTGATCTCCTCCTGGCCGCGCTTGGTGTCGCGGACGTGGAGCTCCAGCTCCTGGATATGGATCGACGAGTAGACGTCGTCCTTGACCAGGCGCTCGGAGAGGATGATGGCGTCCTCGAAGTTGTGGCCGTACCAGGGCATGAACGCCACGAGGACGTTGCTGCCCAGCGCCAGCTCGCCGCCGTCGGTGGCCGCGCCGTCGGCGATGACCTGGTTGGCCTCGACCTCCTGGCCCAGCCGCACCAGCGGTCGCTGGTTGATGGCGGTGTCCTGGTTGGTGCGCCAGAACTTCTTGACCCGGTAGCGGTCGTGCTGCGAGAGCCGCGCGAGCGGGCCCGCGCCGGCCTTGAGGCCCACGATGCCCGCGTCGACGATGATCTCGTCGGCGGTGACCCGGGTGACGGTGCCGCCCCGGCGGGCGATGATGACCGCGCCGGAGTCGCGCGCCACCTTCTCCTCCAGCCCGGTGCCGACCAGCGGCGCCTGCGGGAAGAGGAGCGGCACCGACTGGCGCTGCATGTTCGAGCCCATGAGGGCGCGGTTGGCGTCGTCGTGCTCGAGGAACGGGATGAGCGCGGCGGCGATGGAGACGAGCTGCTCCGGCGCCACGTCCATCAGTTCGATGTCCTCGGGCTTCAGCAAGGGATAGTCGTCGCCACGGCGGGTGAGGACCATCGTGTCCTGGAAGGTGCCGTCGGGATTGAGGGGCGCGTTGGCCTGGGCCACCGCGTAGTCCTCTTCCTCGCTGGCCGACAGCCAGCGGATCTCGTCGGTCACCTTGCCGTGGCGGACCACGCGGTACGGCGTCTCGATGAAGCCGAGGTCGTTGATGCGCGCGTAGGTCGAAAGCGACGTGATCAGGCCGATGTTCGGGCCTTCCGGCGTCTCGATCGGGCACATGCGGCCGTACTGCGAGTAGTGCACGTCGCGCACTTCGAACCCGGCGCGCTCGCGGGTCAGGCCGCCCGGGCCGAGGGCCGACAGGCGCCGCTTGTTGGTCAGTTCGGCGAGCGGGTTCGTCTGGTCCATGAACTGCGACAGCTGCGAGGACCCGAAGAAGGCCTGGATGACCGCCGAGACGGTGCGGGCGTTGACCAGGTCGTCGAGCGAGATCTTCTCCGGGTCGGAGTTGATGCTCATCCGCTCCTTGACGAGCCGGGCCATCCGCGAGAGGCCGACCGAGAACTGGTTGGCGATCAGCTCGCCCACCGACCGGATCCGGCGGTTGCCGAGGTGGTCGATGTCGTCGGTGTAGCCGCGGCCGTCCGCCAGGTCGATCAGGTAGCGGATGATCGCGACGAAATCCTCCTCGGTCAGGACCGTGTGATTCGGGTCCTGCTTCAGCTTGAGGCGCTGGTTGATCTTGTACCGGCCCACGCGGCCGAGGTCGTAGCGCTTCGGGTTGAAGAAGAGGCGCTTGAGGGCCTCGCGCGCCGTCTCGAGGTTCGGCGCCTCGCCCGGCCGGAGCAGGGAGTAGATCTGCTCGAGGGCCTCGGACTCCGAGTGGGTCGGGTCCTTGGCGAGGGTGTTCTTGACCAGTTGGCTGTCGCCGCGTCCTGGCGGGAGGAGCACGTCCACCCGGCGGACCTCGGCCTTGATGAGCTTCCGGCGGAGGGTGTCGGTCAGCGTGGCGCCGCGGCTGGCGACGACCTCGCCGGTGGCCGGGTCGCCCACGTCGAACGCCAACACGTGATCCACCCGGTCGCGCGTGGTGGTCGGCTGCTCCTCGTCCCGGAGGTCGAGGGTGGTGTAGCCGGCGAACACCTCGACGGTCTTGATGCCGGCGGCGCGCAGGATGTTGAGCCGCTCGGGGGTCAGCTCGTCGCCGACGGCGGCGAGCGGGTCGCCCCCCTTGTCCTCGGGGTTCGGCACGGCGGCGGCCAGGACGGCGCCGACCACTTCGCGGCGCTCCTGCCGGGTCTCGATCTTGCCGGTGATCGACAGCGACTTCGTGGCGAAGAAGAGGCTGAGGATGTCGGCGTTCTCCCCGTAGCCGAAGGCGCGCAACAGCGCCGTCGCCGGGAACTTCTTCTTCTTGTCGATGTGGACGTAGATCACGTCGTGGATGTCGATGGTGAACTCGACCCACGAGCCCCGGAAGGGGATGATCCGCGCCGAGAAGAGCCGCTGGCCGTTCGGGTGGATGTCCTCCTCGAACACCACGCCGGGCGACCGGTGGAGCTGGCTGACCACGACGCGCTCGGCGCCGTTGATGACGAACGTCCCGAGCGGGGTCATGATCGGCAGCTCGCCGAGGTAGACCTCCTTCTCGATGATGTTCTTCGGCCGCTTCTCCCCCTCGACCTCCTCGAAGACCACCAGCTGCAGCGTGGCCTTGAGCGGGGCGGCGTACGTCATGTCGCGCTCGATGCACTCCTCGACGGAGTACTTCGGCTCGCCCAGGGCGTAGCGCACGAAGTCCAGGGTGTACTTCCCGTTCACGTCCGAGATCGGGAAGAGGTCCCGGAAGACGCGTTCGAGCGACACGTCCTGCCGCGCGCCGCCGACGTCGTCGGGCACCAGCAGCGACTCGAAGGCGCGCGTCTGGATATCGAGGAGGTGCGGCATGGGCATGCCGCCCTCGTGCTTCGCGAACGTGATTACCGGTCGGATATCAGTCATGGCTCACTCTCATGCAACACAAAGGGCCCCGGGACGGCGGCCAACGCCACAGGCGCTGGCCCCGCGGGGCTCGGACGTCGCTGGAATTCAGGACCAACGCAGGTTCGTCATGCCGTCTCGCTAAAGCAGGGTGGTCGCAGGCGCCCGCCGGGTCGTCCCGGCGGGCGGTGCGGGCCCTACTTCATTTCGACGGTGGCGCCCTGCTCTTCGAGCTTCTTCTTCAGTTCTTCCGCCTCGGCCTTGGAGATGCCTTCCTTGATGACGCCACCGGCGTCGACCAGGTCCTTGGCTTCCTTCAGGCCCAGGCTCGTGACTTCGCGCACAGCCTTGATGACCTGGATCTTCTTGGCGCCGCCGCTGGTCAGGATGACGGAGTACTCGCTCTGCTCCTCCGCCGCCGGGGCCGCGCCCGCGCCCGCGCCGGCCGCCGGGGCGGCCATGACGGTCACGTTGAACTTCGTCTTGAACGCGTCGATCAGGTCCGCCAGCTCGATCACGGTCTTGTTGCCGATCGCGTCGAGAATCTGCTCATTGCTCATCGTGGTGCTCATCGGGATGCTCTCCGTCGGGTTAGGATGCCGCGGCGCTGCGCTGCTCACGCAGTGCCTCGAGTGCGCCGACCATGGTGTAGAGGACACTGTTCATTGCGCCGGCCATCTGCGCCAGCAGGACGTCGCGCGGCGGGATCTCGCCGAGCCGCTTGACGTGGGCGGCGGTGACGGCCTCGCCGTCGACGCGCCCCATCTTGACCGTCGGCTTGTCGCCGTGCTCCTTGGCGAACTCGGTCAGCACCTTGGCGGCCGCGAGCGGTTCGTGCGAGAGCACGAGGCCGGTCGGGCCGGTGAAGTGCGCGTCGAGCCCTTCGATCTGGTTGGCCGCGAGGGCCCGCTGGGCCAGCGTGTTCTTGACCACCACGTAGCTGGCGCCGGCCGCCCGGAGGCGGCGGCGGAACTCCGTCATGCTCAGCACGTTCAGCCCGGTGAAATCCGTGACATAGACATTGGGAGACGCCTTCAACGCTGCCGTCAGGGTCTCGACCTCTGCCTGCCGTTCCGCCTTGCTCACTTGTACCCCGCCGTCTCGAGCCGCACGCCAGGCCCCATGGTGCTGGAGACCGTCGCCGACCGGATGTAGACGCCCTTGGCCGCGGCCGGCTTGGCCCGCAGAATGGTGTCCATGAAGGCCTGGAGGTTTTCCGACAGCTGCGCCTCGGTGAACGAGGCCTTGCCGATCGGCACGTGGACATTGCCGGTCTTGTCGACCCGGAACTCGATCTTGCCCGCCTTGATCTCCTTGACCGCCTTGGTCACGTCGAGCGTGACCGTGCCGGCCTTCGGATTCGGCATCAGGCCGCGCGGACCAAGCACCCGGCCGAGCTGGCCGAGCTGGCCCATCACGTCCGGCGTGGCGACGATCACGTCGCACTCGAGCCAGCCGTCCTTCAGCTTCTGGAGGTACTCGACGCCGACGAAGTCGGCCCCGGCGGCCTCGGCCTCCTGGACCTTCTCGCCCTGCGTGACCACCAGCACCCGCACCGACTTGCCGGTGCCGTGCGGCAGCACGACCGTGCCCCGGACGACCTGGTCCGCGTGCCGCGGATCCACGCCGAGCCGGACGGCGACGTCCACCGTCTCGTTGAACTTCGCCTTGGCGGCGGCCTTGACCGCGGCGCACGCCTCGGTGCTGCTGTAGGTGCGGTTGCGGTCGACCGTGGCCGCCGCGGCGGTGTAGCGCTTTCCGTGGCTGGGCATCAGTCGATGACCTCCAGCCCCATCGAGCGGGCGGTGCCGGCGATCATCCGCATGGCACTCTCCACCGAGGCGGCGTTGAGGTCGGCCATCTTGATCTCGGCGATCTTCTTCAGCTGCGCCGAGCTGACCTTGCCGACCTTCGTCCGGTTGGGCTGCGCGCTGCCCTTCTCGAGCCCCGCCTCCTTGAGCAGGAGGTTCGGCGCCGGCGGGGTCTTGGTGATGAACGTGAACGTCCGGTCGGCGTAGATCGTCACGACGACCGGGATCACCATTCCGCTTTGGCTCTGGGTCCGCGCGTTGAACTGCTTGCAGAACTCCATGATGTTGACGCCGTGCGGGCCCAGCGCCGTCCCGACCGGGGGCGCGGGGTTCGCGGCGCCAGCCGGAACCTGCAGCTTGACGAGCGCCTGAATCTTCTTGGCCATACCTCTCCTCGTGGTGCGCCGGGGCGGTCCCCTGCCCCTGGCTCCCGCGTATGCCGCGCGGTGGCGGTGCGCCCCCGAGGGGGCGCAAGAGCGGCGCCTGCCGCCCTAGTGCCCGCGGAGCTGGAGGTAATCCAGCTCCACGGTCGTCGGCCGCCCGAAGAGGCTGACCGACACCTTGACCTTGCCCTTGTCCGCCAGCACTTCCTCGACCGTCCCGCTGAAGTCGGAGAAGGGGCCTTCCGTGATCTCGACCACCTGGCCGGGCAGGAAGGGAATTTCTTCCTTCGGCTCCGACTCGGAGGCCTGTTCCACGACGCCGAGGAGTCGGTTGACCTCCTCCTGGCGGAGCGGCTGCGGCAGCTTGCCGGTGCCGACGAACTTGATGACGCCCTGGATGCTGTTGACCAGGTGCAGCGCCTCCTGGCTCAACCCCATCTCCACGAGCACGTAGCCCGGGTAGAGCTTCCGCTCGACCGTGACCTTCTTGCCGTTCTTGATCTCGACCGCTTCCTGCACCGGCACCAATGCCTGGCGCACCAGGCGCTCCTCGGCGGGACGCGGATCCTCCTCGATGCGCCGCTGCAGGAGGCCCCGCACCTTGTTCTCGTGCCCGGCGGTCGTCTGGATCGCGTACCAGCGGTATTCCATGGCGCTCACCGGGCCAGCTTGGCGATGCCGTCCACCAGGATCAGTTGCAGCAGCAGGTCCATCCAGCCGATCAGGAAGCCGAGCGCGATCGACATGATGATGATCATGCGCGTCGCCTTGTTCAGCTCGTCCCGCGAGGGCCAGGAGACCTTCTTGGTCTCGGTGCGGACCGCGGCCAGGAAATCCCCGGTCCGGCGGAACCACCCGACGACGCCACCGGCGGGCGCGACGGCCTGCCCGGCATGCTTGGAGCCTTCCATGACTACTTCGACTCCTTGTGCAGCTGGTGCTTGTCGCACCGGGGGCAGTACTTCTTCCACTCCACCCGCTCCGGGTGCTTGCGCCGGTTCTTGTCGGTGAAGTAGTTCCGGTTCTTGCAGTCGGTGCACTCGAGAATGATCTTTTCGCGCGGCATATCTCAGCGGGGCAGCGGGGCCGCGGGGCCGGGAGGCAGTCCATGCCGCTCGGTCAACCGTCTCTCCGCCTGTCCGCCCTCCGGAATAAGTGATTCGTGTGCGCCCTGCGACGCCCCTGCCAGAGCTCGCGATCGGGATTGAACCGATGACCTCATCCTTACCAAGGATGTGCTCTACCAACTGAGCTACGCGAGCGACTACTTGCCCAGAGCGGGCGACGGGACTCGAACCCGCGACCCTCAGCTTGGAAGGCTGACGCTCTACCAACTGAGCTACACCCGCCGGTGTCCTGCTGCCTGGCCGTGTCCCACCGCCAGGCATGGTGGGGGTAGGATTCGAACCTACGTAGGGCGAAGCCCGGCAGATTTACAGTCTGCTGCCATTAGCCACTCGGCCACCCCACCGCGCTGCCTGCTACCCCCCGATACAGAACCCCGCCACCAACTGGGCGGGGTTCGACCGTCGAGAGTTGTCCTGCACTTCAGCTGGAGCTGACGAAGGGACTCGAACCCCCAACCGGTGGTTTACAAAACCACTGCTCTACCAATTGAGCTACGTCAGCACGAAAGCCAAATTAGGCAGACCCATATGATAGAAGGGGTTGGGGCAATAGTCAACGGGGGCGGGGCAGCGGGGCAGCGGGGCAGCGGGGCAGCGGGGCAGCGGGGCAGCG
>DAOLIZ010000049.1:0-16548 GCA_035328285.1 Gemmatimonadales bacterium | reverse complement strand
TACAGCACCTTGGTCCCGGCCTGCCGGGCTGCCCGCGCGGCCCGGAGGTGAAACCCCGGGTAGTCGATCGGCAGGTAGAGATCCCATCGGCCCCGGCGAAAGTCGGCACGGAGCCGCCGGTACAACTCGACATGCGCCGGGATCCGTTGCAGGATCTCGACCGCGCCCATGGCGCTGAGGCGCTCCATCGGGAAGAGCAACGCGGCGCCGGCGGCTGCCATGCGCGGCCCTCCTACCCCGTCGATGAGCGCTCCCGGCCATCGGGCGCGGAGCGCCGAAACGACTTCCGCGCCGTGCAGGTCCCCGGATGGCTCCCCCGCGGACACCAGGATCCGTGGGGCGGGGGCAGTCATGTCGCTCGCACGACCGCGCCGACACGGAGGGCCAGCTCGAGCGCCGCCCGTCCCGCGACGCCGGACACGCCACGATGCGGCTCCCCGCGCGCCGCGCGGACAAATTCCGTCAACTCGAGCCGCAGCGCGTCACCCTCCGAGGCCTCCAGCGCGATCTCCTCGACGACGTCCGCGAGGCTGCTGCCCGTTCCACGCTTCCAGCTGGGCCGGACCCGGAGGAAGGAAGCCTCCCCGGTGGAGAGGTCGAGCGCCAGGTATCCCGTATCCTGGTAGATCCGCACCCTTCGCACTCGCTGGCGGCCGAGCCGGGAGGCGGTGATGGACGCGACGGTGCCGCCCGGCAGCTCCAGGCGCGCATTGACCATGTCGAGGTGGGAAGAGAGGACTGAGGCGCCGATGGCGCGGACGTCCGTCACCTCGGGCGAACCCGTGAGGGCCAGCAGGAGGTCGAGGTCGTGGATCATGAGATCCAGCACCACGGACACGTCGGTTCCACGGGGGGAATAGGGCGCGATGCGCTCGGCCTCGATGTACCGTGGATTCTCCACCGCGGGCAGCGCCGCGCGCACGGCCCGGTTGTACCGCTCGATCTGGCCGACGTGCAACACCACACCTGCGCGATCGGCCGCCGCCACGAGCGCGTCCGCTTCCGCCAGGGAGGCCGCGAGCGGCTTCTCCATCAGGACCGACACCCCGCGCTCCAGCGCACGCAGCCCCACCTCGGCATGGGCGGATGTGGGAACGGCGATGGACACCGCCTCGACCCGCCCGAGCAGCGCATCGACCTCGCTCACCACGGGGGCCCCGACCTCCGCGGCCACCCGCGCGGCGGTGTCGGGATTGGCATCGTACACCCCGACAAGGTGCACGCCGTCCAGCGTCGACAGGTGTCGTGCGTGGTGGCGGCCGAGCGCGCCGACTCCGACCACCCCGACCGGGAGCCTGGCGTTCACGCCGGGACGCCCCGCCCTGAGGATTCCACGAAGCCGATGAACCGCTCGATTTCCGGCATCGCGGGGAGGTCGAGCCGCGCGCGCTCGATGGCCTGCCCCAGGTTGAGATCGGAGTTGAAGAACAACCGGTAGGCCCGCTTCAGCCCGGCGATGGTCTGCGGGGCGAAGCCGGCGCGCTGCAGCCCGATGGAGTTCAGCCCGTAGAGCTCCATCGGGTTGCCGGCGGCCTTCACGTACGGGGGGACGTCCTGGTTGACTCGGGTGCAGCCGCTGACAAAGGCGTAGCTGCCGATGGTCACGAACTGGTGCACCGCGGCCAGGCCGCTGAGGTTGGCGAAGTCGTGAATGTTCACGTGCCCGGCGATTTGCGTGCTGTTGGCAATGATGACGCGATCGCCGACCCGGCAGTCGTGCGCGATGTGGACGTACGACATCAGGAAGCAACTGGCGCCGACCACCGTCTTGCCGGTGGCGGCGGTGCCGCGGTTGACGGTGACGTACTCGCGGAGGATCGTTCCCTCCCCCACCTCCACCCAGGTTTCCTCGTCCTTGAACTTGAAGTCCTGCGGCGGCCCGCCGAGGATCGACCCTTCGCCGACCGCCACGCCAGCGGCCAGCCGCACATACCGCTCGAGCGTGGCCCGTGCCCCGATCCGGCACCGGTCGCCGACCACCACATCGGGGCCGATGATCGCAAACGGACCGACCTCGACGTCCCGCCCGAGCTGCGCGCCGGGATCGACGAGCGCGGTCGGGTGGATGCGGGTGGTCACCGGTCCACCACGGCGGCCATCATCTCGGCCTCGACGGCCACCTTCCCGTCGACGTAGGCCACACCCTGCATCTTGCAGGTCTTCCCGCGGAACTGGACCATCTCGAGTTCGAACCGAAGCTGGTCGCCGGGGAGCACGGGCCGGCGAAATTTCACCTTGTCGAGCGACATGAAGTAGATGACCTTTTCCTCGGTCATCTCCACGAGCGAGCCGAGCACCAGCATGCCGCCGACCTGGGCCATCGCCTCGATGATCAGGACCCCGGGCATGATCGGATGCCCCGGGAAGTGGCCCTGGAAAAACGGCTCGTTGATGGTGACGTTCTTGATACCGACGATCCGCTTCTTGCCCTCGATCTCGATGATCCGGTCGACCAGGAGGAAGGGATAGCGGTGGGGGATCACATCCAGGATCCGCCCGATGTCCATCGCGATGCCGCCCTCCCGCTGCCCGGTCCGCGCAATCGCCCGTGCCAGCGCAATGTTGCCCTGGTGGCTCGGCCGGGTGGCCACGATATGGGCCTGCACCCGCCCGCCGATCAGCGTCAGGTCGCCGATCAGGTCCGCCGCCTTGTGCCGGACGAACTCGTCGGGCCAGCGCAGCGTGGTGCCCTCGGTGAGCCCGGCGTCGGTCAGGACGACCGCATTGGAGGTCGAGGCCCCCTGGATGAGCCCCTTGGCCTTGAGTCCCTCGACCTCATGGACGAACCCGAAGGTCCGCGCGCCGGCCAGTTCGCGGCCGAACACCTCGGCCGTCACCTCATAGCTGCCAGCCTGCGACCCGATGAGCGGGTGGGGAAAATCGATGGCGACGGTGACCCTGCCCGATCCCGCCGGGGAGACCACGTAGCTCGAAGCGCCTTCCGTCACGGTGAAGGGGGCGAGCACCCGGAAGACGACCGGGTCGCCGTCCTGCATCCGCTCGCCGGCGCCCTGCAGCGCCTCGAACCAGGGGCGGAACGAGCCGTCGAGCGCCGGCGGCTCCGGCCCGTCGAGGTCGATGTAGAGATCGTCGATGGCCAGCGCCCCGACGGCCGCCAGGACATGCTCGACGGTGTGGACGGCCTGGTCCCCCTGGCCGAGCACCGTCCGGCGGTCGGTGGCCTCCACCTCTTCCAGGCGGGCGGCAATCTCCGGCGTGCCCGGCAGATCGGTGCGGCGGAAGACCACCCGACGCCCGGCGGGCGCCGGCCGGAAGGTCACCGTCACGGCCGCGCCGGTGTGGAGGCCGGCCCCGGTCAGGGCCACTTCCCGCTCGATGGTTCGCCTAGCCACGGTCACCTCGCTTCGTCACGAGTTCTTCGAGCTGGTTGATGATCTTGGCCACCCGGTACAGGGCGGATTGCGCGCGCAGGTAGTCGCGCTGGCGGCGTGCCGGGCTGCCCCCCATGTCCGTCCCCGCCGGCACGTCCTGGCCGATGCCGGACTGCGCGCTCACGCGCACGCCGTCTCCGAGCACGACATGGCCAACCACTCCGACCTGGCCCGCGAGGATGACACCATTCCCCAGCCGGGTACTCCCGGCCACGCCGACCCCGGCCATGATCAGGCACCCCCGCCCCATGCGGACGTTGTGGGCAATATGGACCTGGTTGTCGATCTTCGTGCCCGCCCCGATCACGGTGTCGTCGAGACTGCCGCGATCGACCGCCGAATGGGATCCGACCTGCACGTCGTCCTCCAGGATGCAGCGGCCGACGTGCCGGATCGGCCGGTGTCCCTCGGGCCCGGAGGCGAAGCCGAATCCGTCGCCGCCGATGACGGCCAGCGCCTTGAGTCGCACGCGGTTGCCCAGGCGGCTACCCTCGTGGCACACGCTGTTGGCCCCGATGTCGCAATCATCACCGGCGACGACGCCGTCCCCCAGCACGGCGCCCGGGCCAATGCGGCACCGGGCGCCCAGTGACACGCCCTGCCCCAGCACCGCGTGGGCCCCGATGGCCACCTCGCCGCGCCAGGTGGCTCCGGCGCCGATACGCGCCGTGGGATCGACACCCCACACCGGCGGGCGTTCCGGAAAGAGCACCGGCACGACCTGGAGGATCGCCTGCGCCGGATCGTCGACGACGATCCTGGTAGCGGGGCCTGCGGGCTCGTCGGCGTGCTCTCCCCGGAGCAGCACGGCGCCCGCGGCCGAGCGCTGAAAGATGCCGAGGTAGCGGGGGCCGCTGAGGAACGACAGGGTGCCGCCGTCGGCCCGATCGAGCGGCCCGACGGCCGTCAGGGTCACCGCCCCATTGCCAAGCAGGCGGCCGCCGACGAGATCAGCGACCGCCTGTGCCGTGAGAGTGGAAATGCTCACCCCCTCAGCTGCCGCCGCCGGCCTTCAGCTGGTCGATGACCTTCTGGGTCAGGTCCAGCGATCGGTCGGCTGCGACGATGCCCGAGTTCTGGACGCCGACGTCGAAGATCATCGCGTAGGCCCCCGCGGCGCGCACCCCTTCGACCACGGAGGTCACCCGCTGCTGAATCGGCTCCAGCAGGTCCCGCTCGCGCTGGACCGCCTTGTCCTGCAGCTCCTGCATGCGCTGCTCGAGCCGCTGCTGCTGGGCCTCGAGCTCCTTCTGCTTGGCGGCGCGCGCCGAGGGGCTCAGCACGACCGAGCTCTGCTGAAAGGCCTGCACCGACGAGTCGAGGCTGGCCTGCATCTTCTGCACCTCGAGGCGGTAGCTGGCGACCTCCCCGGTGTACAGCGATTCGGCCCGGGCGTACCCTGGCGCCGCGGCGAGCACGAGCCGGGAATTGATGAACGCAACCTTGCCGGTGGTCTGCTGCGCCGTGGCCGGTGTCGCCACCAGGCCGGCGACCAGCCCGGCGAGAGCAAGCGTAGAGAAGAGACGTCCCATCGTGTACTCCTGCATGATTATCGGTGAATAGGAACTGCCGTCCTCAGAAGATATTGCCGATCTTGAAGTGCAACTTCCACCCCGGGGCAGGCTCGCCCTGGATGTTGAGCCGGTCGATGCCGTAGGCGAGATCGACCCCGATCGGGCCCAGCGGTGAAATCAAAGCTACCCCAACGCCCACGCCGCGGTAGAGGCGGGACGGGTCGAACTGCGACGGCGTCCGGTAGACGTTGCCGGCGTCGAAGAAGGCGTTCACGTACAGCGACTGGCTCATCCGCGCGCCGATCTCGGTGGTGAAGGCCGCGTAGGACTGCCCGAAGGCGTTCGGGCTGGCCCGGCTGGAGCTCGAGAAGGGATCGTAGCCGTCGGGTGTGATGGAGAACTCCTCGTACCCCCGGAGCGGGATGCCGTACTGGACGCCGCCCATCGAGTAGAGGTCGGTGAAGAACGGCCCGGCGTCGCCGAAGATCCACCCCGCCTTGGCCGTCAGGCCGAGCACGAACTTGATGCCGGTGCCCAGCTGCTGCGATCCGCCCAGGCCGCCAAGCGGTACATACCACTGCCCCTCATACCCCACGGTCTGGAAATCGCCGTCGCCCCCCAGCAGGCCGCCGGTGAATTCCAGGTTGACCGTCGAGCGCGTGCCCGAGGTCGCAAACGGCAGGCCGATGCGGGTGTCACGCACGAGACTGAAGCCGAGGCTCGACTTGCCGCACTGCTCGCAGCTGTAGCGCTCCCGGAGGCTGACTGACCCGCCGCTATAGCTGATCTGCATCAGGCTGTATGAGGTGAAGAGCCGGGTGTAGCGGGATCCGAAGACCGGGAAACCGACCTGCACGGAGCCGCCCGCCTGCTGCCGCCGGCCGAGGTCGCCAATGATGTAGCGCTGCCGCGAGTTGAAGAGCGCGATCGTGCCGGAGACACGCGATCCCTGGATGGACGGGTCGGTGTACGACAGGTTGAAGTCGTTGATGTTCCGGCCGAACTGCCACTGGAACTTGCCCCGCTTGCCCCGGCCGAAGAGGTTGGGCTCCTCGAGTCCCAGGAAGCCGCCGAGGCCGGTGCCCTGCCCCAGCGATGCGCCAAAGTTGACGTTTCCGGTGCGCTTCTCGATGACGGTGAAGGTGATGTCGACATCCTGCCCGTTCTCCGAGGGCGCGACGTCCGGCGGCGGCAGCGGCTGGAAGAAGCCGAGGTTCATGATGTTCTGGTAGCTGCGGATCAACAGGTCGCGATTGAACACGGAACCCGGGAAGATCACGATGGCCGAGCGGATCACCGATTCATGGGTCACGTCGTTGCCCACGATCATGATGCGGTTGACCGTGGCCGGCGCCCCCTCCTCGATGCGCCACCGGAGGTCGACGGTCGGCGTTCCGTCTTCCGCGATGCGGCGGCTCTCTTCCGGCGTCACCCGCGAGTAGATGTAGCCGGTATTCAGGTAGAGATCCCGGAGGCGGGTCGTCGCCGCTTCCCAGGCCGTGCGGTTGAACGGGGTGCTCGCGACGGGCTTCCCCGACCGGACCGCCTCGGCGCCGCCGAAGGGGTAGTACGCGCCGATCTCGTCGGCGGAATACCGGCGGTTGCCGATCAAGTCCATGCTGCCGACGTAGTAGACCTGGCCTTCCTCCACGGTGAGTGACAACGCCGCCTTCCCGGTCGTCGCATCGGCCAGCACCGTATCCTGCACCACCTGGAAATCGATCATGCCCTTCGAGCCGTAGAAGGTGGGCAGTTGCTGCCGCATGTCCGACTCCACCCGGTCCTCGTCGTAGGTGCCCTTCTTGAACCACCAGAAGCCCTCCGGCTTCGTGGACATGTGGCCGGCCACTTCCTTGTCCGAGAAGCGCTCGTTGCCCTGGATCAGGATCTGGCTGATCGTGATCCGCATGCCCTCCGTCACCTGGAAGACCACCTGGACCGACCCGTCAGGCTGGGCGAACTCAGTCACCGTGGTGCGGGCCTGAAAGTATCCCTTGTCCGCGTAGGCGGAGTCGATACTGGCCCGGCTGCGGGCGAGCGCCGCCCGGTCGATCGGGCGGCCGATGACGAGCGTCACCTTGTCCCGCACCGACTGTTCCGACAGCTGCCGGACGCCAAGCAGGCTCCAGCCCGAGAGGAGGGGGCGCTCCTTGACCACGATGACGAGGATCAACAGCCCGTTGGCTTCGCGCTGATGCACCTGGACGTCGTCAAACTGGCCGGTCTGGAAGATGGCGGTGATGGCGCGCTGGATGTCGCGATAGGTGACCGGCTGGTGCAGGACGAGGCCGGCGGTGCCAAGAATCTGGGCGGTGGTGATGCGGACATTGCCCTCGACCACCAGGCTGTCCACCGGGGGCGACGACACGTCCTGCCCGCGCAGCGGGTGCGCTGCCAGGACCAGGAGGACCAGCAGGGGGATGCAGCGACGAAGCATCAGCGGAGGGCGTCCGGACGCGCGATCAGACGCCCCCACCGTGAGGGCGCCCGACCTCGCACGACTCAGGCCTGGGTTCCGGTCAGGGCGCGGAACGCCAGCGACTTGCCGTCAGGCGCCAGATCGACCTCGATCTCGTCGCCCCGTCCGATCTCGCCGAGCAGGATCTTCTCGCTCAGGGGATCCTCCACGAATTTCTGAATGGCACGCTTGAGGGGCCGGGCGCCGTACTGCTGGTCGTAGCCCTGCTCCGCCAGGAAGTCGATCGCCGCCTGCGTGAGCCGCACCTCGTCGCCGAGCCGGCGGGCCACCTCGCGGAGGAGGATGTTCACGATCTCGGCGATGTGCTCCCGGCCCAGCGGGTGGAAGACGATGACGTCGTCGAGGCGGTTCAGGAATTCCGGGTTGAAGACCTTGGCCATCTCCTCCTTGACCTTGCCGGCCATGGTGTCGAACGAGGCGTCCGCGCCCTGGGTGTGGAACCCGAGGCTCTTCGACTGCGTGATGTCGCGCGCGCCGACGTTGGAGGTCATGATGACCACCGTGTTCTTGAAGTCGATGACCCGCCCGTAGTTGTCGGTCAGGTGGCCTTCATCGAGCACCTGGAGCAGGATGTTGAACACGTCGGGATGGGCCTTCTCGATTTCGTCGAGCAGGACCACCGAATACGGCTTCCGCCGCACCAGCTTGGTGAGGGTGCCCGAGTCCTCGTATCCGACGTAGCCCGGCGGCGCGCCGATCAGCCGGGAGACGGAAAACTTTTCCATGTACTCGGACATGTCGACCCGGATGAGGGCGGACTGGTCGGCGAAGAGGAACTTGGCGAGCGCACGCGCCAGTTCCGTCTTCCCGACGCCCGTCGGGCCGGAAAAGATGAACGAGCCGATGGGCCGGTTGGGATCCTTGAGCCCGGCGCGCGAACGGCGGATGGCCCGCGACACGGCGCGGATCGCCTCGTCCTGGCCGACGACCGCTTCGTGGATTTCCTCCTCCATCCGGAGCAGCCGGGAGGCTTCCGCCTCCTGGATCCGGTTGACCGGGATGCCGGTCCACCGCGACACGATGAAGGCGATGGCCTCCTCGTCGATCGTGGGGCGGCGGGTCTGCCGGTCCTTTTCCCACTCTTCCTGGCGGAGGCGGATCTGGTTCTGGAGATCGCGCTCGCGGTCGCGCAGCGACGCCGCGCGCTCGAAGTTCTGGTCGCGGACAGCCTCTTCCTTGTCGGTGTTGACCTTGTCGAGGTCGCCCTTCAGCGCGGCCACCTCGGCCGGCGGGGCCTGCGACGCCAGCCGGGCGCGGGCGCCCGCCTCGTCGATGACGTCGATGGCCTTGTCCGGCAGGAACCGGTCGGTGATGTAGCGCTCGGAGAGCTGCGCCGCCGCCCGGAGCGTCTCGTCGGGGATGCTGACCCGGTGGTGGTCCTCGTACTTCTTGCGCAGCCCCTTCAGGATCTCGAAGGTCTCGTCGATCGACGGCGGCTCGACCACCACGGTCTGGAAACGCCGCTCCAGCGCGCCGTCCTTCTCGATGTACTTGCGGTACTCGTTCAGCGTCGACGCGCCCACGCACTGGAGCTCGCCGCGGGCCAGCGCCGGCTTCAGCATGTTCGAGGCGTCGATGGCCCCCTCGGCCGCGCCCGCGCCGACGAGGGTGTGCAGTTCGTCGATGAACAGCACCACGTGCCGGTTCTGGGCGATCTCGTTCATGACCGCCTTCAACCGCTCCTCGAACTGGCCCCGGTACTTGGTGCCGGCGATGACGGCGGCCATGTCCAGCGAGAGCACCCGGTGATCGCGCAGGATGTCCGGGCAGTTGCCGCTGGCGATCAGGAGCGCGAGCCCCTCGACGATGGCGGTCTTGCCGACGCCCGGCTCGCCGATCAGCACCGGGTTGTTCTTCTTGCGCCGGGCCAGGATCTCCATGACCCGCTCGATCTCGCTGGCCCGGCCGATGGTCGGGTCCAGCTCGTTGTCGGCGGCCAGCTGGGTCAGGTCGCGGCAGAAGTGGTCGAGGGCGGGCGTCTTGGACTTCTTCTCCGACTTGGCCGCGGGCTGCGGCTGCCCGGCGGGCGCGGCGGAGGAGGGCGCCGGCAGGTCGCTCCCAAGGATGCGGAGGGTCTCGGCGCGCGACTGTTCGAGGTTGACGCCCGCGTCGGCGAGCACCTGCGCCGCGATGCCCTTTTCCTCGCGGAGGAGACCGAGCAGGAGATGCTCGGTCCCGACGTAGGAGTGATTGAGCTCCCGCGCCTCGACCATCGCCAGTTCGAGCACCTTCTTGGCGCGCGACGTGTACGGCAGGTCGGGGCCGGCCGCGGCGGCCGCCTTCCCGCGCTTGACCGTCTCTTCGATCTTCTGCTGGATGTCCTCGAGGTCCACGTTCAGGTTCTGCAGCACGCCGGCGGCGACGCCCTCACCCTCGCGAATGAGGCCGAGGAGGATGTGCTCGGTGCCGACGTATTCGTGGTGCAGGCGGGCCGCCTCTTCGCGGGCCATCTGCAGGACCTTCCGGACGCGGTCAGTGAAGTTGTAGCCGTTCATGGGGTCACCCTGCTCGCCGTCCTTCGTCTTGCAGCAGCGTCCGCACGAAGTCGGCCCGGCGGACGCCAAGCGACGGATCGTCGAGCGCCACGCCGTGGGCCGAGGCCAAGTGCGCCGGCTGCGTGTGAACCAGCATCTTGTTGAGTGCGTAGAACCCGACCTCGGGAATCACCTGCAGTCCCACGCCGAGCCGTACGCCACTGAGGAGGTTCATCGCCTCCTCGTAGGAAAGCGTCCGGGCATACCGCAGCAGCCCGTACGCGCGCCACACCTTGTCTTCGATCACCGCGCGCGCGTCCCGCAGGAGCACCGCCCGCGCCTCGTCCTCGTAGGTCATCACCTCGCGGACCATCTTGCCGAGATGGTCGAGGAGGTCGCGTTCCGACTTGCCGAGGGTGGTCTGGTTCGACAGCTGGAAGAAGTTGCCGACCACCTCGCTGCCCTCGCCGTACAGGCCCCGCACGGCCAGCCCCACCTGGGCCAGGCCCTGCAGCACCTTCGAAATTTCCTTGGTCAGCACCAGCCCGGGCAGGTGGATCAAAACGGAGGCGCGCAACCCGGTTCCGACGTTCGTTGGACAGGCGGAAAGGTAACCAAACTCAGGGTGAAATGCGAAGGCAAGTCGTTGCCCCAGTTCACTGTCCAGCCGGTCGACTTCCGCATAGGCCGCCTCCAGGGCGAACCCCGAGACCACCCCCTGCAGGCGGAGATGATCCTCCTCGTTGACCATGGCGCCCACCCGGTCCTGCACCAGCAGGGCGGCACCCACCGGGACCGATTCGCCACCCAGCCCCGCCAGTTCCTTGCTTACCAGGTGCCGCTCGTGCAACAGGAGCCGGTCCCGAAGGTCCAGCCGGTCGAGCCGGAACGTGGCGGCGTGCCCGAGTGCCTCGGTCCCCGCCACCGCCCCGGCCACCGCCTCGACGATCGCCTCGCGATCGCTGGCGGCATTCCGCGTGGCGAACGGGCGGCCCGCCAGGTTCCGCGCGAGACGGATGCGCGTGGACAGCACCAGGGGGCTCGCCGGACCCGACGCATCGATCCAGCCGATCCCGCCGTCCGCCAGCAGCGTGAGGTCGATCATTCGAGGCCCCGCAGCCGGTCGCGCAGCTCGGCGGCCTGCTCGAAGTTCTCGTCGGCCACCGCCACCGCCAGCTGCTCGCGCAGCCGCCGCACCAGCGCCGCCTGGTCGGTCGGCTCCGCCCCCGGCGGCGTATAGAACTCGCCGACGTGCCGGGTGGCACCGTGCACCCGGCGGGTCAGGCCGCGCAGCGGACCCTCGAAGGTGGTCCAGCAGGTGGCGCATCCCAGCCGGCCGGTCCGCCGGAAGTCCTGCAGGGTGGCGCCACAGCCAGGGCACTCCGCCAGCGCCGCCCCGCTGCTGAGGGGCGCCTCGGCGGAGGGGTCGGTGCCCATGGCCGCGAGGAACGCGCCCAGCGGCGTCTTGGCCGACTCCTCCCCCTCCGGCACACCGCGCTCTGCCGCGCACTTCTCGCAGAGGTGGAGCACCCGGACGTCCCCGTCCTCGACCTTCTTGAGGAGGACGACCGCCTCCCGCTCCCCGCACTGTTGACATGTCATGAGGGCGCCTCCTCCGGCGCGGCGGCCACCAGCAGCCCCGCCTCCATCATCAGCAGGCGGTCGGCCCGCTCCGCGAGGTGCCGGTTGTGGGTCACCACCACGAGCGCGGTCTGGAAGTCGCGGGCCAGCCCCGCGAAGATCCGGTGCAAGTTCTCGCTGTGCGCGTGGTCGAGATTCCCCGACGGCTCGTCGGCCAGGACCACAGCGGGAGCGTTCGCCAGGGCACGGGCCACGGCCACCCGCTGCTGCTCGCCGCCCGAGAGCTGCGTCGGCAGGTGGAGCCGGCGTCCGGAGAGCCCGACTGCCTCCAACAGGACATCGGCGCGCGCTCCGGCCTCGGTGTCGCCCGCCCCGGCGATCAGGAGCGGCATCATCACGTTCTCCCGCGCATTGAACTCGCGGAGCAGGTGATGGAACTGGAAGACGAACCCGATCCGGGCATTCCGGAGCGCGGCCAGCGCCTCGGGGCTCCGGTCGGCGTACGAGGCACCGTCCAGCAGGACCTCGCCCGCCGTCGGGGCGTCCAGCGCCCCGAGGAGGTGGAGGAGCGTGCTCTTCCCCGCCCCGCTCGCCCCCATGATGGCCACGAACTCACCCCGGGAGACGCGCAGGTCCACCCCCGACAGCACGTCGATCGTCGATCCGTCGCCGCCGAGGTAGCACTTCCGCAGGCCGCGGGCCTCGAGCACGACGCTCATTCGTGCCGAATCGCGTCCACCGGCGTGAGCCGGGTGGCAGCGCGCGAGGGGTACAGGGTGGCGACGAGGGCCACGAGCAGCCCGGCGACGATGACCACGCCCACATCCAGCAGCTCGATGTGCACGGGCAGCCGGTCAATGAAGTACACCGAGGGATCGATCCGGACCCAGCCGCTCTTGTCGACGACGAACCCGACGACAAGCCCGGCCACGAGGCCCATCGCGACGCCGATGCCGCCGATGATGGCGCCCTGCGCAAGGAAGATCCGGCCGATTGCGCCGGCCGACAGCCCCATCGCCTGCAGGATGCCGATCTCGCGGGTCTTGTCGGTCACCAGCATGGTGAGCGTGCCCACGATGTTGAACGCGGCCACGATCATCACGAAGAAGATGACCAGCCCCATCCCCAGCTTCTCGAGCTGCAGGGCGGCGAACATGCCGTGGTTCTGGGTCTGCCAGTCCATGCTCCGGAACGGCAGCCCGAGCCGGTCCTCCAGCTCCCTCCCGATGCGCGGCGCCTCCCAAGGGTCGCCGACCCGGACCTGGATGCCGGTGATGGCGGTGTCAAGCCCGGCAAACCGCTGGGCCATTTCACGCTCCATCAGGACGAACTGGTTGTCATACTGGTACATCCCGGTGTCGAAGATGCCGGTGACCTGGAACTTCCAGATCCGGGGCATGGCATACCCGAGCGCCGGGTTGACCCTGGCGGCGGTCGGCGAAATCAGCCCGACGAGGTCGCCCGGAAAGGCCCCGAGGCGCTGCGCGAGCCGGCGGCCGAGGATCAGCGCGCCGTCCACGGAGGTGTCGCTGGGCTGGAAGGCGAGATCGCCCTCGGTGAGGGCCTCCGGCAGCGAATTCACGGGGAGCGACGCCGCGGCCGTGTCGAGCCCGATCACCATGACACCCTCAGGGTAGCTGGCCGCGTTGAGGATCAGCGATTGCGTCGTGACTTCGGGCGCGGCGGCCACCACGCCCGGCGTGGCACGAATGGTGGCCAGGGCCCCCTTCCAGTTGTCGATGCGGAGGTTGTCGCCGTAGGTGAGGACCCGGAGGTGCGGGCTCGCCACGAGGATCCGGGCCAGCAGTTCGTTCCGGAGTCCGTTCATCACGCCGAGCACCACGATGAGCGCCATGATGCCGACGGCCACCCCGCCGATCGAGATCGTGGTGCCCAGCGAGGCACCCCGCCGGCCGCGCCGGCTGCGGAGATAGCGCACCGCGATTCGCCGCTCGAGCCGGGAGGGAAACCGGAGCAGCTCCCGAACGGAAACGGGCCGCGGCGAGGCGGGGGTCATTCCGGGCGCATCGCCGGGAAGAGGATCACGTCGCGAATGGACGGCAGGCCGGTCAGCACCATCAGGAGGCGGTCGACACCCACCCCGAGGCCGCCGGCCGGCGGCATGCCGTATTCCAGCGCCCGGATGTAGTCGCCGTCGTACAGCTGCGCCTCGTCGTCGCCCGCCGCGCGCTGCGTCGCCTGGTCCGCGAAGCGCCGCCGCTGGTCGTCGGGATCGTTGAGTTCGCTGAAGGCGTTGGCAATTTCCCGCCCCTGGACGAAGAGTTCGAACCGCTCGGTCAGCCGCGGGTCGGCCCGGTGCGGCTTGGCCAGCGGCGACAGCGCGAGGGGGTAGTCGACGACGAAGGTCGGCTGCACCAGGTGCGGCTCGAGGAACGCCTTGAACATCTCGTCCTGCAGCTTGCCCCCGCTGAAGGTGGCCGCCTCCTCGGCCGGCACGCCGGTGCGCACCAACCGCTCCCGCATCTCCGCTTCGGTGGCCTCACACACGTCGAGCCCGCTTCGGAGGCGGATCCCCTCGACGAAGGAGACCCGGGGCCACGGCGTCGCGAAGTCGAGGACCACCCCGTCGCGCTCGAGCCGGAGGGTGCCGCAGCAGTGCTCGACGAGACCGCTCACCATCGACTCGGTCAGGTCCATCATGTCGCGGTAGTCGGCGTAGGCCTGGTAGCACTCCAGCATCGTGAATTCGGGGTTGTGCGTCCGGTCCATCCCCTCGTTCCGGAAGTCGTGCCCGATCTCGTAGACGCGCTCGAGCCCGCCGACGAGGAGGCGCTTCAGGTAGAGCTCGTCGGCGATGCGGAGGTAAAGCGGCATGTCGAGGGCGTTGTGATGCGTCACGAAGGGCCGCGCCGCCGCGCCGCCGTAGAGCGGCTGCAGGATCGGCGTCTCCACCTCGAGGAAGGCCCGTTCGTCGAGGAACCGGCGCAGCCACGACACGGCGCGGGCCCGGAGGCGGAACACCTCGCGCACCTCCGGGTGCACCGCCAGGTCGGCGTACCGCTGCCGGTAGCGGACCTCGGGATCGGCGAGCCCGCCGAAGGTGACGGTCTCGCCCGACTCGCCCACCTGCGTCTTGCCGCGGGGCAGCGGGCGGAGCGACTTGGCCAGCAGTTCGACGGCCGTGACCCGCACGGTGATCTCCCCGGTGCGGGTGCGGAAGAGCGTGCCGTGGACGCCGACGTGGTCGTCGAGGTCGAGCAGCTGCACCAGCCCCCAGGCGGGGCCGAGGGCGTCCTGCCGGAAATACAGCTGCAGCCGGCCGGACACGTCCTCGAGGTGCGCGAACGCCGTCTTGCCCTGGCGCCGGTACGACACGAGGCGCCCGGCGACCGCGACCGCCGGCCCGGCGTCGCCCATGGCGTCGTCGTAGGCCGCGATGGCCGCGGCGGCGGTGAAGGTTCGCTTGAACGAATAGCCGAATGGTTCAATGCCGGCGGCGCGCAACTCGTCGAGCTTGGCCCGGCGGGCGTCCTCCACGAACGAGCGGGTCTCCTCCGTCACGTGGCGGTCCCTCCGGCGCCCTTCAGGAACGCCTCGATGAAAGCGTCGATGTCGCCGTCCATGACCTTCTGGACGTCGCTGAGCTTCAGTTCGGTGCGGTGGTCGTTGACCATGGTGTACGGCTGGAACACGTAGGAGCGGATCTGGTTGCCCCAGGAGTTGTCGGTCTTGGTGGCCTCGACCAGCGCCTTGGCCGCCTCCTGCTCCTCGAGCTTCCGCTGGTACAGGGCGGCGCGCAGCATCTTCATGGCGGTCGCCTTGTTCTTCCCCTGGCTGCGCTCCTGCTGGCAGGAGACGACGATCCCGGTCGGTTCGTGCGTCAGGCGGACGGCGGAGGAGGTCTTGTTGACGTGCTGGCCGCCGGCGCCCGACGCCCGGAACACGTCCATCCGGATGTCCTCTTCGCGGAGGTCCACCTCGATGGTGTCGTCGATGTCCGGATAGACGAACACGGAGGCGAACGAGGTGTGCCGCCGGGCCTGCGAGTCATACGGCGAGATCCGCACCAGGCGGTGGACGCCCTTCTCCGCGCGCAGGTAGCCGTACGCGAACTCGCCGGCGATCCCCAGCGTGACGGACTTGATGCCCGCCTCCTCGCCCTCGACCAGGTCGAGGACGCTGACGGTGTAGCCGCGGCGCTCCGCCCAGCGGACGTACATGCGCATCAGCATCTCGGCCCAGTCCTGCGACTCGGTGCCCCCGGCCCCGGGGTGGATCGTCAGGATCGCGTCGCGGGCGTCGTCGGGTCCCTGCAGCATGCCCCGCACTTCGAGCGCGGTGACGGCGGCCTCGAGCCGCTCCACCTCCGTCGCCAGCTCCGCCGCCATCGCCTCGTCCGGCTCCGCCGCCAGCAGCGCCGCCATGTCGGCGGCGTCGCCCAGCCGCGCGGAGAGGTCGGCGAAGGGGGTGACCCAGGACTTCAACTGCTTGATTTCCTGGACCACGGTGCGGGCGCGCTCCTGGTTCGCCCAGAAGGCGGGATCCATCTGCGAGGACTCGAGCTCCGCGAGGCGGGACTGCCGGCGGGTCACGTCAAAGAAATCTCCGCAGTTCATCCGTCTGTGCCTGCAACGCCTCAAGTCGTTCGGTCACTCCAGCCATAGCCACCCTCGGTCGGTCCATGATGCCAGAAAGCAGAAGGCGTGAAACGGGAACCGGTGCGCGCACACGCCGCCGTTCCGCATTTCACGCCGGGCGCGCTGCGTCAGAAAATCTTGCTGCCGTCCCCCAGGATCTCGTTCAACGCGTCGTTGAAATGGGTCGTGGACTCGGCGAGCTCCCGCCCCACCTGGCCGGCGTATTCTTCCCAGCTCTTCTTGATCTCCTCGTCGAAGATCTGCTTCAGGGTGCCGTGTCGCAGCCCTTCGAGGCGCTTCTCGGGGTGGTACACCACGATGTCGGACACCAGGGCCCGCGCCAGGCGTCGCGCCTTCTGCTGCGGGTCCTTCGAGAGGAAGGGGTTGACCGACGGTCTCGGCGACGAGGTCCGGGGCGCCGACGGCGTCGCGATGCTGACCGGGCGCGAGGAAAACGGCGGCCGGACGTGCGGGGCCCCCGAGGGGGGCGCCGACGGGTAGGTCGGCGCC
>DAOLIZ010000048.1:0-16629 GCA_035328285.1 Gemmatimonadales bacterium | reverse complement strand
ACTAATGCCTTATAACGTTTATGAATCACCCTCAACTGGGCCGGCGCGGCGGGTTCGGTGGCTGCGGGCGATGCGGCCGGCGTCGACACCGTCGGGACCGTCGGCACGGAGGGCATTTTCGGCTTCTTGATGCCACCGATCTGGCCTGCAGCCGGCAGGGTGCACAGGGGGACCAGCAGACCCAGTACGAAGACCATCCGGGACAGCGTCCTCATAAAGACCTCCAGCGTCGCAGCCTCTGTTGCTCCTCCTCCGTGCCGTCCGCTGCGGATCGGCACCCCCTCCTGCCCAACGACACGAATAGACACGTCGGTACGGGGCGCCGCCAGTGGGGGGAGGGGACCGGCCGGGGCTAGCGGGCGCCCGGCACGAGCCCGGTCACGAACGGGATGAGCAACATGAGCCACACGATCAGATTGGCGCGGTGGGCGTCTGCCACCGAGATGGGCTCCCACGCACCAGCACGGCGGAGAAGCCGAGCCAGAACAGCAGTGCGTGCCAGGCGCGCAGGTGACGGGAGAAGAACGCCGACCAGACGCCGACCGAGTAGAACGCGAAGGCGAGGAACATCAGGGAGACGGCGGTGCGGACAAGCGGTGGCATGACTTCCCCCGGGTGCCAGGGGGTGATCGAACGGGCGACGCTAGGCCCGGAGCAGGTTCCAGACGTAGATCACGTAGCCGGTCAGCAATGCGGCGCCCTCTATTCTGGAGATCCGACGTCCGGTCCACATCATCGGGAAGAGCGCCACGGCGAACGCCAGCATCCACCACATGTCGGTATGCACGATGCCGGCGGCAATCGGGATCGGATGGATCAGGGCGGTGACACCGAGGATACCCAGAATGTTGAAGATGTTGGAGCCGATGATATTGGCCAGCGCCAGATCGGTCCGGCCGCGGTAGGCCGCGACGAGGCTTGCCGCGAGTTCGGGGGCGCTCGTGCCGGCGGCCACGATGGTGAGGCCGATGACGCGTTCGGTCATCCCCGCATATCGGGCGATGGCCACCGAGCCGTCCACCAGGAACTTCCCGCCGAGCACCAGGAGCCCGCAACCGACCACCACCGCGAGAATGCTCAGGCCGAGTTCCTTCGTCCTCGGGTGCAGGGAGCGCCCGGCCGTTTCGCTCGCGTAGTCGCTGGCCTCCTCCTGGCTCACCTCATGCCGGGCGATGTAGACGGAGTAGGCCGTGAACACGATCAGCGAGGCGACGAAGAAGCCCCCCTCCATCCGGTCGAGGCCGAGGTCCCGCATCAGCAGGAACCCGATCCAGCTCGCGAGGAACATGATCGGCCACTCGAGCCGGACGGCGGCCCCGTGTACCACCAGGGGGGCGACGAGCGCCGCGGCGCCCAGCACCATCCCGATGTTGAAGATGTTGGAGCCCACGACATTGCCCACCGCGATGTCCGGCGTCCCATGCAGTGCGGCCAGGATGCTGACGACCAGCTCGGGGAGGGAGGTGCCGGCGGCGACGACCGTCAGGCCGATGACCGCCGGCGTCAGGCCGGCGATGCGGGCGATGGTCGTGGCCCCGCGGACCAGCGCTTCGCCGCCGCCGGCGAGGAGGCCCAGGCCAAGGAGCACCAGCAGGGAAGGGACGAGGTATTCCATGGCCTCCAATATACCTCCCATCCCGGGGAATCCCGGGCCTGTGCGAACCGGCTCGCCCCTGTACCTTTCCCGCCGTTCTGTCGCCCGGAATCCCCCGGGTCGGCAGGTGACCGTTGAGCCCGGGGACGCGTCGTGGCGATCGAGGTACAGGTGTTCGGGACAAAGAAGTGCCAGGACACGCGAAAGGCGCTCCGCTTCTTCGCGGAACGGCGGATCAGGACCCATTTCGTCGACCTCCAGGTGAAGGCCGCGTCGCCGGGGGAACTGCGCCGGTTTGCCCAGAAGTTCGGTGTGGCCGCGCTCGTGGACCGGGAGGGCAGGCGCTTCGCGGACCTGGGCCTCCGGAGCGCGGCGCTCTCGGATGAGCGCTGGCTCGAGCGGCTGGCCGCCGATCCGATGCTGCTCCGGACACCCCTGGTGCGACATCAGCAGCGCCTCACCATCGGTGCGGCGGAAGCGACCTGGAAGGAGTGGGTGACGGCGTGAGTCAGTTCTCCGTATCCGGCCTGGCGGTCGAGTTCGGGGTCACCCGGCTGTTCGCGGATGCCACCTTCACGATCGAACGGGGGGAGCGCTGGGGCGTGGTCGGCCGGAACGGCACGGGCAAGACCACCCTCTTCCGCCTCCTCGCCGGCACGGCCCAGCCGACCCGCGGCACGGTCGCGCGGGAATCCGGGCTCCGCATTTCCCTGATGGACCAGCACCGCGACTTCGGCGATGCCACCCGTGTCTGGGAGGCCGCGGCCGGGCCCTTCGCTGAACTTCTTTCCCTCGAGGCGTCCCTCGCGGAGCAGGCCGCCGGGCTGGGCGCCGATCCCTCCGAGGCCGCCCTCGACCGGTACTCCCGCGACCTCGAGCGTTTCGAGCGCGACGGCGGCTACACCCTCGCCCCTCGCGTCGACGCGGTCCTGCACGGTCTCGGCTTCGACCCCGAGGCCGCCCGGACCCAGGCGGTCGCCACCCTCAGCGGCGGGGAGCGGGGGCGCGTGGCGCTCGCCCGCCAGCTCGTGGCCCCGGCTGATGTCCTCCTGCTCGACGAACCGACCAACCACCTGGACCTCGAGACCACGCGCTGGCTGGAGGATCACCTCCTCGGCCTCGACGCCACCGTCCTGGTCATTAGCCACGACCGCGCCTTCCTGTCCCGCCTGTCCAACCGGATCCTTCACTTCGAGGCGAAGACGATCACCGCCTACAGGACCGGGTACGCCGGGTTCCTGGAGCAGCGCGCCGAGCGGCAGCTCTCGCAGCAGCGGGCCTTCGACAAGCAGCGCAAGAACATCGAGGCGGAGGAGGACTTCATCCGGCGGAACATCGCCGGGGGGAACAGCGCACAGGCCAAGGGGCGTCGCCGTCGCCTGGAGCGGCTCCCGCGCCTCGGCCCTCCGCCGGGTGAAGAGGGGAGCATGACCGTCCAGTTCCCGCCGGGGGATCGCGGGGGCGACCAGGTCCTCGTGGCACAGGATGTCCGGGTCCAGATCGGCGAACGGGTGCTGCTCGATCGCTTCTCCGCACGCGTTACCCGCGGCGAGGTGGTGGGGCTGGTCGGCCCGAACGGGGCCGGCAAGACCACCCTCCTCCGGGCGCTCCTCGGCGAGCGGCCGCTCAGCGCCGGCGAACTCCGGCTCGGCGACTCCATCAAGCCCGCCTGGTACCGGCAGGACATGGCGCAAGTCCCTCAGGACAAGACGCTGTACGACATCACGGCCGACCTGCGGCCGATGTGGAATCGCGGCGCCATCCAGGGACATCTCGGCGCCTTCGGGTTCAGCGGCGACACCGTGCTGCGCCGCGCGGGATCACTCTCCGGCGGCGAACGCGCCCGGATGGCGCTCTCCATGATGGTGCTCGACAACGCCAACCTCCTCATCTTCGACGAGCCGACTAACCACCTCGACGTCGAGTCAATCGAGGTGCTCGAGGACGCGCTGAGCTCGTGGGGCGGCAACGTCCTGCTGGTCAGCCACGACCGGGCGCTCCTCGAGGCGCTGGTCACTCGGGTCTGGGTCCTCCACAACGGGCGCATCACCGACTATCCCGGCACCTTCGTCGAATGGGAAGAGGCGAGCAGGGAGCGGCAGCACGCGGCCGCGGTGGCGGCGGCCGAGGACGAGTCCAGCCGCCGCGTCGAGGAGCGCAAGAAGACCCGCCGGGGTGACGACCGCGCCCGGGACGACCGGGCTGCCCTGCGTGCCGCGCGCGAGTCGCTGAGTGCCGCGGAGGCGCGCGTGGCCTCGGCCGAACAGTCGGTCAGCGTCTTGAAGAGCGAGATGGAGGACCCCGCGCTGTATGCCACCGCGGAGGGCGGGAAGCGCGCGGCGCAGCTGGGGAAGGAACTCGAGGCGGCGCGTAAGGAGTTCGAGGCGGCGTTCACCGCCTGGGAGGCGGCCACCGCCGAGGTGGAAGCGCTCGGTCAGTAGCCGGGTGGTGCGCGGAACGGTCCGAGGATGAGTGAGACCCGCTCCGCCGTCGCGAGCAGGGCGTCGTCGCCCCAGCGCCGACCGATCAGCTGCACGCCGACCGGCATCCCATCCGAGGTCTGGCCCGCCGGCACCGTCACCACCGGATTGCCCGTCAGGTTGAATGGTGCTGAATAGGCGCCGACCGCGGTGGTGTAGGCCACCTTGACCCCGTCGATCAGGATCGGCTTGCCGGACCGCATATGCGGAAAGGCAGCGGTCGGCGACACGGGAAGCATCCACGCATCGAATCGATCAAGGAACAGCTCCAGCGCGGCGATCATCCCGTCGCGGGCGGCCAGCGCCCGCACGAAGCGCTTCGGGTCCATCGCAAGCCCCCCGCGGAGCCCGCGGGTCCATCGGGTTCGTCCCAGCCCGAAGTAGGTGCCGTGACGGAGCAGCATCCGAATCGGCGCCGGCGTCATCACTCCCATCTCGAACCCGTTGATCTCCCCCCACAATTCGAGTGCGTCCTGAAGGTCGAAATCCGGCGGGCCAATGCGTTCCACCGTACATCCAGCGGCCTCCAGCGACGCCGCAGCGGCGCGCACCACGTGGGCGGTCTCGCTCGCCACCGGTCCCTGCGGCAGGGCATCCATCCACGCGATGCGCACCTCGCCGGCGGCCGGCGGCTCCCGCATCGGGGCGATCGGCGGCACCGGGGGCACCTCGCTGTGGCGGCCGTCAGGCCCTTCCAGCAGGGTCAGCGCGAGCCGCAGGTCCGCCACGTTCCGGGCAAGCGGCCCGAAGCTCACCATGTGGCGCAGGCCGCGTGGCGGGGCGCCCGGCAACTCGCCATGTCCGGCCCCCGACACGCGATGCTCGGTCGGCTTCAGTCCGAAAACCCCGCAGAAGTGGGCCGGGATCCGGATCGATCCGGCGGCGTCGCTGCCGATTTCCAGCGGCGTAAGCCCGGCGGCGAGCGCCGCGGCCCCGCCGCCGGTGCTCCCGCCAGGCGTCCGGTCAAGGTTCCAGGGATTGTTGGTGCGGCCGAAGATGGGGCTGTCGCACTGCCAGTCATAGCAGAGGAGGGGGACGTTCGTCTTGCCGAGGATCACGGCCCCGGCATCGAGGACGCGCTGGACAACCGTGGCATTCGTGGTCGAGACGTTGTCGCGGGCCGGCAGGTAGCCGGCGGTGTTCCGCAGTCCCTGCACGTCGAAGATGTCCTTGATCGTGACGGGCACCCCGTGCAGTAGCCCCCACGACTCACCGCGGGCCAGCGCCGCATCGGCGGCGAGGGCGCGATCGCGGGCCTGCGGGTTGGGAATGACGACGGCATTGAGGGAGGGGTTCAACCGTGACAGGCGGGCGACGTGGAGGTCGTACGCGTCGACCGCACTCAATTCCCCTCCGCGGATGGCCGCCGCGAGGTCGGCGGCAGTTGCAAATCCGGACCCGGGATCGATGGTCACTCGGGGAGCGGCGTCCCCGCGGTCCACTGCCGGGCGGCCAGTCGCTGCAGGTAGCGGAGCACGGTGTCGCGGTCGGCGTGGACGGTGAGCAGCAGCAGATCACCGTCGCGCGCCCAGCCGAGGGCCTGCCGCGTGGCCTGGAGTTCGCCGACGGCCAGGTCGAGTTGGTCGTCCCGCGCGCCGAGCGAGCGGAGTTCGGCCAGCAGCATGCCGGAGACTTCACCCGCCTTCCGGCCGCGGAGGTGGGCCGGCATTTCCTTGACGAGGACCCGGTCGGGCTTGCCGAGCCACGCGGTGCGCGCCAGCTCCAGGATGGCGTGATCGTCCCGATCGCCCGCCTGGCCGATGACCACGAGGCGGCGGGTGGCGGGCAGGGCCTGGGCCATCTCCATCAGCGCGGTGACGCCGTGCGGATTGTGGGCAAAATCCACGAAGAGCCGGATCCCGCCGAACTCGAAGGCGTTGAGCCGGCCGAGATTTCCGCTGGGGCTGTTCGTCAGGGCGGCGAGTCCCGTAGCGATCGACGGGTCGTCGAGGCCGAGGAGCGCGCCGACCAGCGCCGCGGCAAGGGCGTTGGCGACGTTGTGCCGTGCGGCCCCGCCGACCGTGATGGGGATACGGTCGAGCGGCGTGATCGAGCGTTCCCGCGTGCCATCGCCGAGGACGATCCGGCCTTCTCGGACCGTGGCGGTCGGACGGCCCCGGCGCCGGGCGACGGCGAGCGTCGGATGGTCGGCATCGAGGGAGAACCAGGCGATCGGGCCGGCGAACGTCGCGCCGGCCGCCACGAGAGCCGGGTCGTCCGCGTTCAGGACCAGCGGCCGCGTGCCGCCGAGCGCCCGGGCAACGACCAGTTTCGCCTCCGCAAGGTCCGCGAGCGAGTACACCGCCGATTCCCCGAGGTGGTCTTCCGCGATGTTCGTCACCAGGGCCACGTCCGCGTGATCGATGGCAAGGCCGCGGCGGAGCAGGCCGCCGCGCGCCGTCTCCAGGACTGCCAGCTCCACGCGGCGGTCGCGGAGGAGGCGACGCGCGCCTCCCGGCCCCGAGAAGTCTCCCGTTTCGAGCAGTTCGCCCCCGACCTTCACGCCGTCGGTGGAGGTGTGCCCGCCCACCAGGCCCGCCGCGGTGATCATCTCGCTCACCAGCCGGGTGACCGTGGTCTTCCCGTTGCTGCCGGTGATCAACGCCACCGGGATATTCCGGAGCGCGGCCCAGTGGACGTCGCTGGGGGTTGGCAGCGCGTCCATCGCCCAGGTCATGGATCCGGCGCCCGTTCCGATGGACACGGCCTCGTCGTCCCAGAGGAACCGAAGTCCGTGGGCATCGGCCGCCTGCTGCAGGGCGAGCAGGGCGGGTTTCCGCTCCTCGGCGATCAGGGCGGCGAGCCGGGCGTACTCCTCGGCGCCGTCGACCGGTTCGCAATGGAACCGGGCAGTGGCCGCAGTCCAGGCCCACTCGTTCACCTCGGTGGCGGCGTAGAGCGCGTCGATCGGCGCCGTCAGGGCGAGGCTGGCGCCCCCGGGATACCGCCGGACATGCAGCGATTCACCGGCCCACCCCACGGCGGCGAGGGCGAGCCGGGCCTCTTCCTTCCAGAACCGGACCAGTTCGTCCGCCGCGGGGTCGGGCAGCTCGACTTCGAGCACCGCGCCGGGACGCTCGGTGACGAGATTCGGCCCCGTCAGCCTGCGCGAGTCACGAATCGTCTCCGGCAACACCATCAGTCGTCCGCTTCGCGCGCGAGGCGGACGCCGCGCTCGTCGCTGATCAGCTGGTCCGAGTCGGGCAGTTCGGCGCCGGGCGCGGGCGCCGTCGCGGCCACCTTCACCGGTGTGGCCGGCGCCTGCGCGGCGCGGCTCTTGGGGCTGAAGTGGATGATCTGCTTCCACGTCCGTGCGATCGAGTCGCCGAAGACCAGCAGGAGGTCACCCTGCCGGGCCATCCGGAGGGCGGCGTCCACCGCGCGCTGTTCGTCCGCGATGACGGTGATCTGCTTGTCCGGCACGCCCGCGGCGAGCAGCGTCTCGCGCAGGATGCGGGGCACTTCCTCGTCGGTCCGGCCGCGGAGGGAGTCGTCCCGGCGGCAGAAGTAGTGGCTGAAGCGGCCCGCCGCTTTCTGCGCGATCTCCCGGAGATCCTCGTCCCGCCGGTCGCCGGGGCCCGCCAGGACCACCAGCTTCTTGCCCTTGACCTCGATGCGGTCGGTGAGCTGGCACATCACCTCCACCGCGTCGGGGTTGTGCCCGTAGTCGAGGATGACCTTGAAGCCGTGCTCGTCGAAGACGTTCATCCGGCCCGGCGCCTGGAAGAAGCTGGTGTCGAAGGTCCGGAGGCCGTGCCGGATGTCCTCGAGCTTGACGCCCATGCTGAACGCCATGGCGGCCGCGAACATCGCGTTCTGCACGTTGTGCATCGCGCGGCCCTCGAGGGTGGCCGGGATCAGGTGGGTCCAGAGCAGGGGGATGTGCCCGCCGCGATCATAGATCGTGATCATCTGGCCGTTCACGCCGGCCTCCAGCGCCAGCGCGCGACCGCCGGCGCGAATGTGCGCCCGGACCAGCTGGTGCTCGGGGTTGAGCGTGACATAGCAGATGACCTTCGCCTCGGTGTAGTCGGCCATCGCGAGGCAGAGGGGGTCGTCGGCGTTGAGCACGGCGGTGTCGCGCGCAACCTCGATCGGGATGCGCTTGACCTTGGCCAGTTCCTCGAGCGAGTGGATGCCGCGGAGCCCGAGGTGGTCGGACTTCACGTTCAGGCAGGCGGCGACGTCGCACCGGCGGTAGCCCATGCCCGCGCGAAGCAGGCCGCCACGCGCCGTCTCGAGCACCGCGACGTCGACGTGCGGATCACCCAGCACCATCCGGGCGGCGATCGGGCCGGTCATGTCGCCTTCGACCGTCCGGTTGCCGTCGATGTACACGCCGTCCGTGGTGGTCAGCCCGACGGTCCGCCCCGCCAGCTTGTGGATGTGCGCCAGCATGCGCGAGGTCGTGGTCTTGCCGTTGGTGCCGGTGATCGCCGCGATCGGGATGCGGGAGGGGCTGCCGGGGGGGAACAGCATGTCGAGCACGGGGCCGGCCACGTCCCGCGGCGTGCCCTCGCTCGGCGCCATGTGCATGCGGAATCCCGGCGCCGCGTTCACCTCGCAGATGGCGCCGCCGCCGTGCTCACGGTAGGACTGCGTGATGTCGGGCGTCAGGAAGTCCACGCCGCCCACGTCGAGGCCGATCGCCTCCACGGCGCGGATGGCCATTTCGCGGTTGTCGGGATGCACCGAGTCGGTCACGTCCACCGAGGTTCCGCCGGTGGAGAGGTTGCCGGTCGACCGGAGGTACACGACCTCCCCCGCGGGAGGCACCGACTGGCGCGTGTAGTCCCGCTGCGCCAGGAGCCGGTCGGCCTGGGCGTCGAACTCGATGCGGGTCAGGACCTTTTCGTGCCCGATGCCGCGGCGCGGGTCGGCGTTCACCGCGGCCACCAGCTGCTCGATCGTGTGCGTGCCGTCGCCGACCACGTGCCCCGGCACCCGCTTGGCCACCGCCACCAGCTCGCCGTCGATGACCAGCATGCGGTGGTCGTGGCCCTCGATGAAGGTCTCCACGATGACGCTGCGGCTGATGGCCTGCGCCTGCCGGAACGCCACCGCCACCGATTCGTCGTCGCGCAGGTTGATGGCCACGCCGCGGCCGTGATTCGCGTTGTAGGGCTTGATGACGACCGGGAACCCGATCCGCCGGGCGGCGTCGATCGCCTCGTCCTCCCGCTGCACGAGCCGCTGCTTCGGCACGGGAAGCCCGAGCCGGGACAGCAGCTTGTTCGTTTCTTCCTTGTCGGAGGCGATCTCGACGGCGATGTGCGGCGTGCGGCTGGTGATGGTCGCCTGGACCCGCTGCTGATAGCGGCCCCAGCCGAACTGGATCATGCTGTAGTCGTTGAGCCGCATCCAGGGGATGTCCCGCTCCACCGCAGCGTGCACCAGCGCGCCGGTGCTCGGGCCCAGCGCCCGGCGCTGGGCGAACCGGATGAAGGCGTCCCGTTCCTCGGCGAAGTCGAATTCCGCCGGCACGCTTCCGGCCGGCCGCAACTCCTCGGGCAGCAGGGAGTGGAGCAGGGTGAGCGCCAGCCGTCCCGCCTCGAGCCCGACCTCTTCCTGTTCGTACTCGAAGACCACGTGGTAGTGCCCCGGCACCTCGGTGGAGCGCGTCTTGCCGAAGGTGACGTGCGCGCCGGCGACGTTTTGCAGTTCGATCGCCACGTGCTCGAGCACGTGGCCCAGCCAGGTGCCCTCGTCCTCCAGGACACGGCGCCGGAATCCCCCGGCATCGCCATAAGAGCAGCCGTGCTCCAGCAGCCCGGGGAGGGCGGCGAACAGGGCGTCGCTGAACGCCGGCCCCAGCCGGCTGGTCGGCCATTCCTCGAGCGGTCCGAGGTCCAGGTCGAAGCGGATGACGGGGAAATGGGCGTACAGGCTCGGTCCGAGGTAGACCGAGGTTTCGGTGATGCGCATAGGCCTCCCGGGGGGGACCGGGGTCAGGGCTGGGTGGCAGCGGCGTTCGGCGCCGCCGCCACGCGAGTGTGAAGATTGTAGGTGGCGCCGGCGGTCAGGATGTGCAGGCGCAGGCCGATGAGGCAGACCGGCTCGTGGTCGCCCACCTGGTCCATCGAGGAATACTCGACGTTGGAGCAGTCCACGATCGTCACGCCGCCGCTGCCGACCACCTCGAGCGTCTCGTCCGGCCCGATGAACGCGGCCGTGTCCTCGTCGAGTCCGACGCCGATCGCGAAGGGGTTGTAGGCCAGGGCGGTCAGGAGCCGGCCGAGCCGGTCGCGCTGCCGGAAGTGCTGGTCGATGACCACGCGGTTGGTGAGGCCGAGCCCGGGGGCGAGCGCCACGATGTTGGCGCGCGGGACGGCCCCGTCCTCGCCGTGGGCGATCATGTGCTCCGACAGGAAGGCTGCCCCCGCGGAGGTGCCGGCCACCGGCACGCCGGCGGCGTTCAGCGTCCGGATTGTCCGCGCGACCTCGGTCCCGCCAAGGGTCGTCGCGAGCCGCAGCTGGTTGCCGCCCGTCATGAACACGCCGGTCGCCGTGACCAGCTTGTTGAGCAGCTCGGCGCGGTCGCAGTCGGCGCGCGTCTCGAACGGCAGGGACCGGACTCGGCCCGCGCCCAGTTCCGTGAACAGGGTCTCGTAGCGATCGCCGGTGTCGGACAGCTGCGAGGCGGTCGGAATGACGGCGATCCGGGCGTCCTTCCCGCCGGCGATCTCCACGAAGCGCCGCAGGATCCTGGCGTCGCTCATCTTCTCTTCCGCGCCGCCGACGGGGATGATCACACCGCGTTCGGCGCCCTCCGGGATGCGTGCGGGGCTCATCGCAGGTCCTCGAATGTGCCGCGCACCACGGCGCGGCCGTCCACCACGTGCCAGCGTCCCATGGCCATCACGTCAGTCATCGCTCCGTCGGGGTTGAGGATCACCAGGTCGGCGTCGCCCCCCGCTTCGATCCGCCCCTTGTCGGGGAGGCGCAGGAGGTCGGCGGGGTTGGACGTGAACGCGGGGAGGACCCGCTCCAGCGGCTGCCCCCGGTCGAGCAGTTCCTGCAGCGCGGTCGCCAGCGCCCCGGGGCTGCCGACGTCCATGTCGGTCACCCGGCCATCGCCGTCGAAGACCGGGAGGCAGCCGCCGCCGTCCGAGCTGACGCTGATGCGGTCCGGGGGAAGGCCGGCGCCCAGGTACCGGAGCAGCGCGTCCTCCGCCGACCAGGCGTCCTCGTCGGGCCCGACCGGGAACGCCGTCAGGTCGATCCACGATCCGCGCGAGGCGAGTTCCATCGCCTCCTCGAAGAGCGCACGACGGCGATTGACATGGGTGGGATTGAACACGCGGGGAGGAAGTTCGCTGGCGTCGAGCGCGTCGGTGACGAGTTGCAGGCCGCGCGCTCCGTCGCCGAGGTGCAGGTGCACGATGCCGGCCTTGCCGGTTATCAGGCCCGCGACATGCGCCTCGCTGGCGAGCCGGAGCAGTTCGTCCAGCGTGGGCTGGCTGGAGCGGTGATCACTGAGGGCCACCTCGCCGACCCCGATGATGCGGTCGACGTGCACGATGTCACCGCGGATGCTGCCGGTCAGCGTGGTGGGGGGCAGGTGATACCCGCCGGTGTGGCACCAGGCGCTGAGTCCTTCGGCCACCAGGCCGCGCGCCGACGCCACGAGCGCGGCGGTAGTCCGCGTCACGTCGTCCGTGCCCAGCACGCCGACCACCGTGGTCACGCCGCCCAGCGTGAAGCGCGTGAGGGGCACCGGGGGGACGCGACTCTCCGGTCCCGATTCACCGCCGCCGCCCGTGAGGTGCACGTGGCCGTCGACCAGGCCGGGAATTACCCGGCGTCCCCCGAAGTCGCGCTCCACCACGCCCAGCGAGGCCGGCAGCGACGGGACATCGCGCCCCATCCACAGCACCTTGCCGCCTCCCACGAGCATGTGGCGGGCCTCGCGAGGTTCCGGTGCGTAGATCTCGACGTTTCTCAGCAGCGTCAACATGCGGCGGGATGACTCCGTCGGCGTCAGGGGGAGGCGGGATAATACTGCCGTGGAGGCGTATATTGGAAGGATGAACAGCCCTTCATTTGCCCCCACAACACTGACGGGCGAGGCGGTGCTCCTCGAACCGCTCGCGGAGATGCACTGGCCGGGGATCCTGGCCGTCGGCCTGGCGCCGGCGCTCTGGACCTGGACGATCGATCGAGTAACGGGTGAGCCCGACCTGCGGCGCTGGTTCGACCAGGCGCTGGCGGCCGCCGCCGCCGGCCAAGCCGTACCCTTCGCGACGATCCTCCGCGAGTCGGGGCGAGTGGTCGGCTCCACCCGGTTCGGTCATCTCGACGCCCACAACCGTCGGGTTGAGATCGGGTGGACCTGGGTGGCGCCGATGTGGCAGCGGACCGGCGTGAACGCCGAAGCCAAGTACCTCATGTTCCGCCATGCCTTCGAGGTGTGGCGGTGTCATCGCGTGGAGCTGAAGACGGATGCCCTCAATGTGCAGTCGCGGGGCGCCATGGCGCGTCTCGGCGCCCGCGAGGAAGGCGTCTTCCGGCGATACCAGCTGCGGCAGGATGGCCGGGTGCGCGACACCGCCTGGTATTCCGTGATTGCCGACGAGTGGCCCGGGGTCAAGTCCGGACTGGAGCGGCGGTTGTGGGAGTCGCCTCCGGCGCGTTAGCTTGCCCCGTTCCCTGGACCATCACCTCAAACCGATCGAATCCGCGATGCCTCTCACGACGTCCCTCCGCACTGCCGACCTTGGCACCGTCGTCACTCCGTTGCTCATCGTGGCGGTGCCGCAGGGCGCCATGCCTGCCTCGCTCGCCGCGCTCGACGGTGCCGCGGGTGGTGCGCTTGCCCGACTGTATGCCTCCGGGGACTTTGCGGGCAAGAAGGACCAGGTGGCCTCGGTCTATCCCGCCGGTCCTGCCGCGCGAATCCTGCTCGTCGGCGCCGGTGCCGCCGAGGGCGCCTCCCTCCGCACCGTGCGCCGCGCCGCGGCGGTCGGTGGCAAGCGTGCGCGCCTCGCGGGGGTCACCGCGGCGGTCTACCACCTCACTCCTGAGGCACGCGGCGCTGTCCCCGACGGTGATGCGGTGCAGGCGACCGCCGAGGGGCTCATTTACGGCGCGTGGTCGTTTGATGCGCTGAAGATGCCGCCGGAAGAGGCCAAGCCGGCCCTGGAGCGGGTGGAGATCCTCGCGCAGGGCACCGCGGCGGAGGCCGGCCACGCCCGGGGGGCCGCGATCGGGGCCGCCCAGGCGCTGACCCGCGGGTTGCAGGTGCTCCCGAGCAACACGTGCACGCCGTCGTTCCTGGCCGCCCAGGCGCAGGATCTCGCGGCCCGGCACAAGATGGGCATCACCGTGCTCGATCGGGCGGCGATCGAGAAGGAAGGGATGGGCGCCCTGCTCGCGGTCGGCAAGGGGAGCGCCGAGGATCCGCGCTTCATCGCGCTGGAATACAAGGGCAGTGCCGGTGCCCCGGTCGTGCTGGTGGGGAAGGGCGTCACCTTCGACACCGGCGGTATTTCCATCAAGCCCGCCGAGCGCATGGAGGACATGAAGTTCGACATGTCCGGCGCGGCCGCGGTGCTTGGCGCCTTCGAGGCGCTCGGCCGGCTCCGGCCCAAGATCCACGTCATCGGCCTGATCCCCTCCGCGGAAAACATGCTCTCGGGAACCGCCTACAAGCCGGGCGACGTGGTGCGCGCCATGTCGGGCAAGCACATCGAGGTGATCAACACCGACGCGGAAGGACGCCTGCTCCTGGCTGACGCGCTGCACTATGCCCGGCGCTACAACCCCGCCTGCGTCCTGGATATCGCGACATTGACGGGGGCGGTCGTCAGCGCGCTGGGTCACACCGCCGCCGCCGTGATCGGCGCCGACCAGGCGCTGGTCGACGAGGTGCGCCGCGCCGGGGACCGGTCGGGCGAGCGGGTCTGGCAGCTGCCGCTGTGGGACGAGTTCCGCGACCACATCAAGTCGGACATCGCCGACGTGAAAAACTCGGGCGGCCGGCCGGCCGGGACGATCACCGCCGCCTGGTTCCTTCGTGAATTCGCCGAGGGGTACCCCTGGGCGCATCTCGACATCGCGGGCACCGCCTACACGCAGAGCGAGGATGCCGGATCGGTGAAGGGGCCCACCGGCATGGGGGTGCGCCTCTTCGCCGAGTTTGTCCTGGCCCGTCAGGGGTGACCCACCATCGCAGGTTCCCGGGCGCCGGGCTGGTGGTGCTCTTCTGCCTGGCCGCGACCGCACTCGCGGCGCAGTCGCCCGACCAGATGGCGGTCGACTCGCAGCGCAACGCCGCCGATACGGTCAACTTGAGCGCCAGGTATCTGGAGGGGCAGGCGCTCTCCAAGGTCCGGCTGCCGGTCGCGCCGCGTCTCGATCCCGACGGGGTCATGCCGAGCGGCTCGCGTCTCGTCCTGGACAAGCAGACCCTCGACTGGGCCACGGCCGAGACGGTGGGGGGGCTCCTTCTCAGCGTGCCGGGCCTCTACCTCTGGCGCGGCGGCTGGATCGGTCGGCCGGAGTACGCCAGCTACCAGGGGCGGGGGGCCACGTCGGTCGAGTATTTCCTCGATGGCCTGCCCGTCACCCCCGTCGGTCCCGATTCGGTCGGCATCGACCCCGCGCTCCTTCCCCTCAATCTCCTCGATCGCGTCGAAATCGAACGGTGGGCCGGCCTGCTCCGGGTCCGGATGTTCACCCCGCGGCACGACGTCGCCGCCGCGGGGTCCGACATCCTCGTCGCCACGGGCGACGCGAGTCTCTCGCGCTACGGCGGCCGCATCCAGAAGCGCTTCCGCTCCGGCATCGGCTATGCGCTCGCGGCGGACTACTGGGACGTCCTCTCGAATGATGCCGCGTCCAGCGCCGCGCAGGAGACCAACGTCTGGCTCCAGCTGAGCTACCTGCATGACGAGCGGTGGGGAGTGCAGTACCAGTACATGATGCAGTCGCCGAACCGCGATCCGTACATCACCACCGCCGGCGACAGCATCGGCGCGGGGGTGAAGGGGACCCGGGGTGACATGCAGCTGCGGGCCTTCCTCAAGGGCGGAAGCGGCGACCTCACGCGGCAGGCGGACCTGGTATTCTCCTCCACCGGGTGGTCCGGGAGCGACGTGTCGCAGCGCATCAACGGCGTCGGGGTGGTCGCCTCATGGCGGAAGCCGACCATGTCGGCCTCCGTGAGCGGGTTCCTCCGCTCGCGCTGGACCAACGCCGAGGTGCGGGGGACGGCGGGATGGGCGCCGACCAGGGTGCTGAGCGCGAGCCTCGAGGCGGAGTGGATTGCCTACGACAACAACCGGTCGAGCGAGTGGGTCGGCGCGCGCGCCGGGCTCCAGCTGCCGTATGGCTTTGACTTGAGCGGCTCCGCCCGGCTCGGCAAGGTGGTGGCGGCACCGGCCATCGCCACCAGCGAGGCCCAGGACATCAGCGACCTGACCGCCACGCTCGGCTGGCAGCGGTCGTGGCTTGCGCTGACCGCCGACGTCTCCCAGACCAGCGCCTTCCAGGGGCTCGCCCCGCAGCCCTACCTCAACGTGCCGGGCCTCGCGACGACGCCTTCCACGACCTGGCTGTCGGTTGGCGGGCGGGTGGCGCCCGTTCCCTGGATCATCCTGGAGAGCCGGTACAGCAACCCGACCTCGGGGACCCCGAACGGCAATCCCCCGACCCATTCCCTCACGACGGCGACGATTCGCTCCAAGTTCTTCCGAACCTTCAAGAGCGCCTCCTTCGACCTGAAGGCCCAGGTCGGCGTGGAGTCCTGGGGCGACGGGGTGATCGGTCTGGATGCCGCGTCGGCGCCGATCCAGCTGGCCGGCGCCACCTTCCTTCGGGCCTACCTCGAGCTGGAGCTTGGCAGCTTCCGCTTCTATTACGACCGGATGAACCTGGCCGGCACCCAGCAGACCTACGTGCCCGGCTACGTAATACCGCCTTATGGAAGCACTTACGGGGTGCGCTGGTCGTTCGTGAACTAGGGCTTCACTATCCTGCCGCTTCCGAACCGGCTATCTTTCCGTGCTTTACCAGATTCGCGGGGGTTGTGTGCCGCACAGCATGACCGGCTTCGGGGCAGGCGAGGGGAACGCGGCCGGCGGGCGCCTCCGGGTCGAGATCCGGACCGTCAACCACCGGTTCTTCAATCTGTCGGCCAAGCTGCCCTCCGACCTGGCGCCGCTCGAGACCGAACTGCGCGAGCGGCTGCGCAGGGATCTCGAGCGGGGGCACATCAGCGTCGGCGTGCGCTGGGTCGAGTCGCCGGCGCGCGAAGCGGCGCTGGCGCTGAACATGGAGCGCGCCCGCGTCGTCGTGGCCCGCCTGCGGGAACTGCAGACCAGTCTCGGCCTGGTCGGCGAGGTGTCGCTGGAGCTGGTGGCGCGGCAGCCCGAGGTGCTGGTGTTCGACGGCAGCGAGATTCCGGCGGTCACCTGGGCCGAGTTCGAGCCGATCGTGGTGGCGGCCATCGCGGAATGCGCCGCCATGCGCCGTCGCGAGGGCGAGGCCCTCGCCACGGAGCTGTCGCACCGGCTCGACCTGCTGGAGGCGGCGGCCCGCCGCGTGGCCGCGCTG
>DAOLIZ010000047.1:0-17287 GCA_035328285.1 Gemmatimonadales bacterium | reverse complement strand
TACGACAGCCAGACGGTCAGCAAGTTCGTCAACAACCTGATGACGGACGGCAAGAAGAGCACGGCGGAGGGCATCTTCTACACCGCCATGGACCTGATCGAGGAGCGCACCGGCCAGCCGGGCGTCACGGTCTTCAAGCAGGCGGTCAACAACGCCAAGCCGGCGCTCGAAGTGAAGAGCCGCCGCGTCGGCGGCGCCTCGCTCCAGGTGCCGGTCGAGGTCCGTCCGGACCGCCGCGGCGCGCTGGCCATGCGGTGGATCATCGGGTTCGCCCGGGACCGCACCGAGAAGACGATGGCGGAGCGCCTGGCCGCGGAGCTGATCCTGGCCGCCAAGGGCGAGGGCAGCACCATCAAGAAGAAGGAAGACACGCACCGCATGGCCGAGGCCAACCGGGCGTTCGCGCACTACCGCTGGTAGGCGCATAGCTCAGCTGGGCGAAGGGGCGAACCCGGTGTTCGCCAACAATCGGACCACGTGACGGCGGCGAGACCGCCTGCCACCTCTGGTCTTCCGACGAAACTGCGAGGGAGTCCTTGAGATTCCTCGTCTCGGGCGCGAGCCCGGACGTGCGCGGAGCGATACCACGGGCATCTGCCCGGCTCGGTCGCCCCGCTTTTTCGCTGAATAGAGACCAGAGACAGGGACCGTATGTCGCGTCAAACATCGCTCGAACTGTACCGGAACATCGGCATCATGGCCCACATTGATGCCGGGAAGACGACTACGACCGAGCGGATCCTCTACTACACCGGCAAGAACTACAAGATCGGTGAAGTCCACGAGGGCGCGGCCACCATGGACTGGATGGAGCAGGAGCAGGAGCGGGGCATCACCATCACCTCCGCCGCCACGACCTGCTTCTGGATCCGGAACGGGGTCACGCACCGGATCAACATCATCGACACCCCGGGCCACGTCGACTTCACGGTCGAGGTCGAGCGGTCGCTCCGGGTGCTCGACGGCGCGGTGACCCTCCTCGACTCGGTGGCGGGCGTGGAGCCCCAGACGGAGACCGTCTGGCGCCAGGCCGACCGGTACGGCGTGCCGCGGATCATCTTCGCGAACAAGATGGACCGGGTCGGCGCCGACTTCGACCGCTGCCTGACCATGATCCGGAACCGGCTGACCAAGCGGGCCTTCCCGCTCCAGCTGCCGGTCGGCTCGGGCGAGACCTTCACCGGGCACATCGACGTGCTGCGCCGGGTCGAGTACATCTTCGACGAGGCCACCCTCGGCAAGACCTTCACCGAGATGCCGGTGGCCGACGCCTTCAAGGAGCGCGTCGAGCAGGCCCGGCACGAGGTGATCGAGGCGGCCGTGGAGTCCGACGACGCGCTGATGGAGAAGTACCTGGCCGGCGAGGAGCTCTCGCTCGACGAGATCCACACCGCCATCCGGAAGGCGACCTGCTCCGGCTCGATCGTCCCCGTCCTCTGCGGCGCCTCGTTCAAGAACAAGGGCGTCCAGGCGCTGCTCGACGCGGTCATCGACTACCTGCCGAGCCCGATGGACGTGAAGCCGGTGCAGGGGCACCTCCCGCTGCACGACGACACCCCGGCCTTTCGCTCGGCCAAGGACGACGAGCCGTTCTCGGCGCTGGCCTTCAAGGTGGCCACTGACCCGTACGTCGGCCGGCTGACCTTCTTCCGGGTGTACTCGGGCTCGCTGAAGTCGGGCAGCTACGTGTACAACAGCACCAAGGACAAGCGCGAGCGGGTGGGGCGGCTGCTCCAGATGCACGCGAACAAGCGGGAAGAGATCGAGGAAGTGTGGGCGGGCGACATCGGCGCCGCGATCGGGCTGAAGGATACCCGGACGGGCGACACGCTGTCGGATGAAGACAAGCCGATCATCCTCGAGGCGATGAAGTTCCCGAACCCCGTCATCGACGTGGCCATCGAGCCGAAGACGAAGGCGGACCAGGACAAGCTGACGATCGCCCTGCAGAAGCTGCAGGAAGAGGACCCGACGTTCCGGGTCCGGACCGACGTCGAGACCGGCCAGACGATCATCGCGGGCATGGGCGAGCTCCACCTGGAGATCCTGGTGGACCGCATGAAGCGCGAGTTCAAGGTCGAGGCCAACGTCGGGAAGCCGCAGGTGGCCTTCCGCGAGACGATCCGGAAGCGGGTCGAGAACATCGAGGGCAAGTTCATCCGCCAGTCGGGCGGCAAGGGCCAGTACGGCCACGTCGTCATCCACTGCGAGCCGGCCGACGTCGGGCAGGGCTTCGTGTTCGAGGACAAGATCGTCGGCGGCGTCATTCCCCGGGAGTTCATCAAGCCGGTGGAGGCGGGCATCCGCGAGGCGCTCGAGGGCGGGGTGCTGGCGGGCTACCCGATGGTGGACGTGAAGGTGACGCTGGTCTACGGCAGCTACCACGACGTCGACTCGAGCGAAATGGCGTTCAAGATCGCCGGCTCGATGGCCGTCAAGGAAGCGGCGCGGCAGGCCCACCCGGTGCTCCTGGAGCCGGTCATGGAGGTCGAGGTGGTGAGCCCCTCCGACTTCCTCGGCGACGTCATCGGCGACCTGTCGAGCCGGCGCGGGAAGATCGGCGGCATGACGCAGCGCGGCGACGCCCAGGTGGTGGCCGCCGACGTCCCGTTGTCGGAAATGTTCGGGTACTCCACCACGCTCCGCAGCATGACGCAGGGGCGCGCGGTCTACTCGATGCAGTTTGACCACTACGAAGAAGTGCCGAAGAGCATTGCCGAAGGCATTATCACGAAGCAACAGAAAGGCTGAGGCCGAGAGGCACTCAGCGGACTCCCCACATCTCGACAGGATAGCGAGCCATGGCGAAGGCAAAATTTGAGCGGAAGAAGCCGCACGTGAACGTGGGCACCATCGGCCACGTCGACCACGGGAAGACCACCCTGACGGCGGCGCTGACCAAGGTGTCGCACGATCGCGGCTGGGGCACCAAGTACATCCCGTACGACGAGGTGGCCAAGGCCTCCGAGTCGCAGGGGCGGCGTGACTCCACCAAGATCCTGACGATCGCCACCTCGCACGTCGAGTACGAGACCGAGAACCGTCACTACGCGCACGTCGACTGCCCCGGGCACGCCGACTACGTGAAGAACATGATCACCGGCGCGGCGCAGATGGACGGCGCCATCCTGGTGGTGTCGGCCACCGACGGCCCGATGCCGCAGACCCGCGAGCACATCCTCCTGGCCCGCCAGGTGAACGTGCCCTCGATCGTCGTGTTCCTGAACAAGTGCGACCTCGTGGACGACGAGGAGCTCCTCGACCTGGTCGAGCTCGAGGTGCGCGAGCTCCTCAGCGCCTACCAGTACCCGGGCGACGACACGCCGGTCATCCGCGGTTCGGCCATGAAGGCCATCGAGGGCGACGCGACCTACCTCGCGAAGATGGACGAGCTCTACAACGCGCTCGACACCTTCATCCCCGAGCCGGTGCGCGACGTGGAGAAGCCGTTCCTGATGCCGGTCGAGGACGTCTTCTCGATCACCGGCCGCGGCACGGTGGCCACGGGCCGGATCGAGCGCGGCAAGATCAAGGTCGGCGAGGAAGTCGCGCTGGTCGGCTTCGGCTCCGAGAAGAAGACGGTCGTCACGGGCGTCGAGATGTTCCGGAAGCTCCTCGACGACGGCCAGGCGGGCGACAACGTCGGCCTCCTGCTCCGCGGCGTGGAAAAGAACGACATCGAGCGCGGCATGGTCCTGGCCAAGCCGGGTTCCGTGACCCCGCACACCCACTTCGAGGCCGAAGTGTACGTGCTCCGCAAGGAAGAGGGCGGCCGGCACACCCCGTTCTTCAAGGGGTACCGTCCCCAGTTCTACTTCCGGACCACCGACGTGACCGGCTCGGTCGAGCTGCCGGCCGGCGTGGAGATGGTCATGCCGGGCGACAACATCGGCGTCAAGGTGGAACTGATCACCCCGATCGCCATGGACGAAGGCCTCCGCTTCGCGATCCGCGAGGGTGGGCGGACCGTGGGCGCCGGTGTCGTGACCAAGATCTTGAAGTAAACGGTCAGGCAGGGCGGCAGGGTGGCCGGGAGGCAGTGACCGTCTCCCGGCCGCCCGGCCCACCTGCCCAGCCTTCTAGAAACGAGAGAACGATGGCTCAGAAGATTCGCATCCGCCTCAAGGCGTTCGACCACGTGGTGCTCGACCAGGCCGCGGCGGACATCGTGCGCACCGCGGAAAAGACCGGCGCCCAGGTGTCGGGGCCGATCCCCCTCCCGATGAAGATCGAGCGGTGGACGGTGCTGCGCAGCCCGCACGTGGACAAGAAGAGCCGGGAGCAGTTCGAGCTCCGGACCCACAAGCGCCTGCTTGACATCAACGACTCCCGCCCGCAGACGGTGGACGCGCTGACGAAGCTCGACCTGCCGGCCGGCGTGGACGTCGAGATCAAGGTCCAGTAGCCATGACGAACGGACTCATTGGCCGGAAGCTCGGCATGACGAGGCTCTTCGCCGAGGACGGGACCGCGACGCCGGTGACGGTGATCGAGGCGGGCCCCTGCCAGGTCGTGCAGGTCAAGACCGGCACGGTGCAGCTCGGCTTCGGCGCGCAGAAGACGAAGAACGCGAGCAAGGCGGAGCTCGGGCACGCGAAGGCGGCGGGCCTCGAGGTCGCGCCCCGGATCATCCGGGAGTTCGACGTGGCGGGTGACGCCGCGCCGGCGACGGGCTCGACCGTGACGGTCGAGATCTTCGCGGCGGGGGAGCGGGTCAAGGTGACCGGCACCACCAAGGGCAAGGGCTTCCAGGGCGTGGTCAAGCGCCACGGCTTCGGCGGCGGCCCGGCCTCGCACGGCAACACGCGGCACCGGAAGCCGGGCTCCATCGGGCCAGGCACCAATCCGTCCCGCGTCATCAAGGGCAAGAAGATGCCGGGCCACCATGGCGCGGCACGTCACACCGAGCTCGGCCTGACGGTCGTGCAGGTGGATGCCGAACGGAATCTCCTCTTCGTGCGCGGGGCCATTCCCGGGTCGAAGAACGGCATCGTGACCGTCTCCAAGCAGGGAGGCAAGAGCCGCCATGATTGAGGCTCCGCTGTATTCCGCCGCAGGCGCCAGGCTGAAGACGCCGTTTGCCCTGCCGGCCGAGACCTTTGACGGCACGGTGCACCAGCCGGTCCTCCACGAGGCCGTGAAGGTGTACCTGAACAACCAGCGCCAGGGCACGCAGAAGGCCAAGACCCGGGCGGAAGTGTCGGGCGGCAACCAGAAGCCCTGGAAGCAGAAGGGCACCGGTCGCGCGCGGCAGGGCACCACGCGGGCCCCGCACTGGCGGGGCGGCGGCGTGGCGTTCGCGCCGACCCCCCGGGACTACCGGACGGGGATCCCGAAGAAGGTGCGCCAGCTGGCGCGGAAGTCGGCGCTCAACGCCCGCGCGGCCGACGGCCTGCTGGCGGTGGTGGAGCGGCTCGACTTCGCCTCGCCCAAGACGAAGGAAATGACGGCGCTCCTCGGCAAGCTCGGGTTCGAGGGCCGCAAGGTCCTCGTGCTGACGCACGGCATCAACACGGCGGCCTACCTGAGCGCCCGGAACCTGCCGCGCGCCGGCGTCCTGCCGTACACCGACGCCTCGGCCTACGACATCCTGTGGGCGGACGCGCTGGTGGTGGAGCAGGGCGCGCTGGGCGGCGAGGTGCTCCCCGCGACCGAGGCGGCGGCCGCCCCGACGAAGACGAAGAAGGCGGCCAAGCCGAAGGCGGCCAAGGCGGCCAAGGCCAAGGCGGCCCCGAAGAAGAAGGCGGCGCCGAAGGCGAAGGCGCCCAAGGTGAAGGCCCCGAAGGCCGGCGCGCGGCGCAGCACCGCCCGCAAGGCCGCGCCGAAGAAGAAAGGCAGCGAGTAGATGCCCGCCCTGCATGAAGTGATCGTCAAGCCGCTGATCACCGAGAAGAGCTCGGCGGCCTACCAGGCGCGCAAGGAATACGCGTTTCACGTGCATCCCGACGCGAACAAGTACCAGATCCGGGATGCGCTCCTGAAGCTGTTCGGCGTCACCGCCACCGACGTCCGCACCATGCAGATGCGGCGGCACGAGGTGACCCGGGGCCGCACGCGGGGCGCGACCGCCCGGTGGAAGAAGGCCATCGTCGTCCTCAAGGACGGCGAGACGCTTCCGGTTTTCGAGGGCTGAGCCAATGACCATTCGACAGTTCCGCCCGATGACGGCCGGCACGCGGTTCCGCTCGGTGTCCGGGTTCGACGAGATCACGCGCGGCACGCCGGAGAAGTCCCTGGTCGAGCCGCTGCCGAAGAGCGGCGGCCGGAACAACAAGGGGCACCTGACCTCCCGGCACATCGGCGGCGGGCACAAGCGCCAGTACCGGAAGATCGACTTCAAGCGCAACAAGTTCGGGATCCCGGCCAAGGTGGCGGAAATCGAGTACGACCCGAACCGGACGGCGCGCATCGCGCTGCTGGTGTACGCCGACGGCGAGAAGCGCTACATCCTGCATCCGACCGGCCTGAAGCAGGGCGACGCGGTGATGTCGGGCCCGGGCGCGGACATCCGGCTCGGCAACGCGGTCCCGCTCGCCGAGATTCCGCTCGGCACGATGGTGCACAACGTGGAGCTCAAGATCGGCAAGGGCGGCCAGATGGCGCGCTCGGCCGGGTCGGGCTGCCAGGTGGTGGCCAAGGAAGGCGACTACGTGACCCTCCGCCTCAAGTCCACCGAGGTGCGGCGGATTCACGGGCGGTGCCTGGCCACGATCGGCGAGGTCGGCAACTCGGAGCACGAGCTGCTGTCGGTTGGCAAGGCCGGCAAGAGCCGCTGGCTCGGCATCAAGCCGAGCGTCCGCGGCGTCGCGATGAACCCGGTCGACCACCCGCTGGGCGGCGGCGAGGGCAAGTCGTCGGGCGGCCGTCCGCCGGTCTCGCCGTGGGGCAAGGCCGAGGGCAAGAAGACGCGGCACCACAAGAAGGCGTCCACCAAGCACATCGTGCGCGGCCGTCGCCGCGGCAAGGCCACGAAGTAGGCCACTGGGGAATCTGACATGGCACGCAGCATCAAGAAGGGCCCGTTCGTCCAGGACGCACTGCTCCTGAAGGTCGAGGCCCTGAACCAGAAAAACGAGAAGAAGGTCGTGAAGACCTGGAGCCGGGCGAGCACGATCCTGCCCGAGTTCGTGGGGCACACCTTCGCCGTCCACAACGGCAACAAGTTCGTGCCGGTGTACGTGACGGAAAACATGGTGGGGCACAAGCTGGGCGAATTCTCGCCCACGCGACTGTTCCGCGGCCACAGTGGCAAGATCGTGGCGGACAAGAAGGCCAAGCCGGAGTGACGATGCCAGGCACAGCGATTCAGCGGCTGGTGCGCCAGTCGCCCCAGAAGATGCGTCTCGTCGCGGACCTGATCCGCGGCAAGGACGTGAACGAGGCGTACGCGATCCTCAAGTTCAACAAGAAGCTGGCGGCGCGGCAGATCGAGAAGACGCTGAAGTCGGCGGTCTCGAACGCCGAGCAGCTCGCCTTGCGGGACAACGAGGCGTTCGACGTGGACGCGCTCTACGTGTCGAAGGCGATGGTGGACATGGGGCAGCCGCTCAAGCGGTTCACCGCCGCGGCGCAGGGCCGCGCGACCCCGATCCGCAAGCGGACCAGCCACGTGACGATTCACGTGGCGACGAAGGGGAGCAACTAATGGGGCAGAAGACCCATCCGATCGGTTTCCGGCTCGGCATCGTCCAGCCGTGGCGGTCCCGCTGGTTCGCCACGAAGGACATGCCGGCGCTGCTCAAGGAAGACGAGCTGATCCGGAAGTACCTGCGGGCGCGCCTCGGGCACGCGGCCATCGCCGACATCCACATCGAGCGGAAGCCGGGCAAGGTGACCGTGACGGTGCACACCGGGCGGCCGGGCGTGGTCATCGGCAAGCGCGGCGCGGAAGTGGACAAGCTCCGCGACGAGCTGGCGCAGCTGACCGGCAAGGAAGCCGCGATCAACGTCGAGGAGATCAAGCGGCCGGAGATCGCGTCGCAGCTGGTGGCCGACAACATCGCGCACCAGCTGGTGCAGCGCATCTCGTTCCGCCGCGCCATGAAGCGCGCGGTGCAGAGCGCCATGCGGATGGGTGCCCAGGGGATCCGCGTGCGGGTCTCGGGCCGGCTCGGCGGGTCGGAAATCGCGCGGACCGAGGGGTACCGCGAGGGCCGGGTGCCGCTCCACACGCTGCGGGCGGACATCGACTACGCGACCTCGACGGCCAAGACGACCTACGGCACGATCGGGATCAAGGTCTGGATCTTCAAGGGTGAGGTGGTCGAGGAAATGACCGGCCGCACCTACAGCACGGGGGCCTGAGGACCATGCTGGCACCGAAGCGGGTGAAGTTTCGCAAGACGTTCAAGGGCCGGACCAAGGGCATCGCCTCGCGGGGCATCGCGGTGTCGTTCGGCGAGTTTGCCATCAAGACGCTCGATCCGGGCTGGATCACGAACCGGCAGATCGAGGCGGCGCGTGTGGCCATGACCCGCGAGATGAAGCGCGGCGGCAAGGTGTGGATCCGGATCTTCCCGGACAAGCCGATCACGAAGAAGCCCGCCGAGACCCGCATGGGCAAGGGGAAGGGCAATCCCGAGGGCTGGGTGGCCGTGGTGCGGCCGGGCCGGGTGCTCTTCGAGGTCGAAGGGGTGACCGAGGACCTGGCGCGGAAGGCCCTGGCGCTGGCCCAGGCCAAGCTGCCGGTGCGCACGCGCTTCGTCAAGCGCGAGGAGATCTAGGCGATGAACGCGACTGAATTGCGGGACCTGTCCGACGACGAGCTGAAGGCCAAGCTCGCGGAGCTGAAGGAAGAGCGCTTCCGGCTGCGCTTCCGGTCGGCGAGTGAGTCGATTGACAACCCGATGCGGTTCCGGACGTTGCGCCGGGACACCGCGCGGATCCTGACGGTCCTGCGCTCGCGCGCGACCAACTCGTAAGGGCACATCATGGCTGAAGAGACCACCGCGACGACCCGCCTGCAGCGGAAGACCCGCACGGGCGTCGTCAAGAGCGACAAGATGCAGAAGACGGTCACCGTCACGCTGACCCGGCGGTTTGCGCACGCGGTCTACGGGAAGATGATGACCCGCACCATCACGGTGAAGGCGCGGGACGAGCACGGCGCGAAGGTGGGGGACACCGTCCGCCTGATGGAAACGCGGCCGCTCGCCAAGACCGTGAACTGGCGCGTGACCGAGATCGTCAAGCGGGCCAAGTAGCCCCCGGAACGAGGAACACATGGTTCAGCAAGAGAGCATTCTCAGAATCGCGGACAATTCCGGCGCCCGCAAGGCGCTGGTGATCCGCGTCCTCGGCGGGAGCCGGCGCCGCTACGCGGGCCTCGGCGACACCGTGGTGGTGGCCATCAAGGACGCCATCCCGACCGGCCAGGTGAAGAAGGGCGACGTGGCCAAGGCGGTCATCGTGCGCACCGTGAAGGAGACCCGCCGCAAGGACGGCTCCTACATCCGGTTCGACGAGAACGCCGCGGTCCTCATTGACGACAAGGGCGAGCCGCGGGCGACCCGCATCTTCGGTCCCGTGGCGCGCGAGCTCCGCGAGAAGCGCTACATGAAGATCGTCTCGCTGGCGCCGGAGGTCCTGTAACATGAAGCCGCTCGTATACAAGAAGGCGAAGCGGGTCCGGCAGAAGCCGGTGGTCCGCCACGTGATGCCGATCACCAAGGGTGACACCGTCCAGGTCGTCTCGGGCGATGACAAGGGCAAGCGGGGGAAGGTGCTCCGCGTGTACCCGAAGACGGGCCGCGTGACGGTCGACGGGGTGAACGTGGTGAAGCGGCACCGCCGCGCCACGCAGACCACCGAGGGCGGGATCATCGAGTTCCCGGCGCCGATCCATCACTCGAAGACCATGCTGATCGATCCCAAGAGCGGGGAGCCGACGCGGGTGCGCCGCCGCCGCGACACCGACGGGACGGTCGAGCGCATTGCCGTGAAGTCCGGGCAGCCGATTCCGAGGAGCAGGTAAGATGGCGACCACGAAGGAGAAGGCCCCGAAGGCGGGCGGCGCGGCGAAGGCGGGCAAGGAGAAGGCCGCCGCCGGCGCCACCGATCCGGCGCCGAAGGCCGCCGAGGGCACGCCCCGGCTGCAGACCTACTACGAGACCGTGGTGCGTCCGCGCCTGGCGCAGCAGTTCGGCATCACGAACCCGATGCAGGTGCCCCGGATCACCAAGGTGGTCCTGAACGTCGGCATGGGCGAGGCGAGCAAGACCCCGAAGCTGCTGGACGCGGTCGTGGCGGAGCTCGCGCAGATCACCGGGCAGAAGCCGGTCATCACCCGCGCCAAGAAGTCGATCGCCAACTTCGGCCTCCGGGCCGGCGTGCCGGTCGGCGCCTCGGTCACGCTGCGGGGCGCGCGGATGTACGAGTTCCTCGACCGGTTCATCACGATCGCGGTGCCGCGGGTCCGGGACTTCCGCGGGCTGGCGAACAAGAGCTTCGACGGGCGGGGCAACTACACGACCGGCATCAAGGAGCAGTTGATCTTCCCCGAGATCGACTACGACAAGGTCGAGAAGATCCACGGGATGGACATCACGGTGGTGACGAACGCCGGGCGGGATGACCTGGCAATGGCGCTTCTTCGCGAGCTCGGCTGGCCGTTCCGCGGCGAGACGCCGGTCCCGATGGCGTGAAAACCCGGCGCCTTGCGGGGCGCCACCAGGAGAGACGATGGCAAAGACCAGTTGGATTGAACGAGCCAAGCGCACGCCCAAGTTCAAGGTGCGCGCCGTCCGCCGCTGTGCGCGGTGTGGGCGGTCACGGGCAGTCCTGCGCAAGTTCGGCCTCTGCCGAATCTGCTTCCGAGAGCTCGCGCTGAAGGGGGAAATCCCGGGCGTGCGCAAGGCCAGTTGGTAAGGGGACGCAAGCAACATGAGCATGACAGATCCCGTAGCGGATATGCTGACTCGCATCCGGAACGCCTGCTCCGCGGGCCACCGGCGAGTCGATGTGCCGGCGTCCAAGCTCAAGGTCGAGCTGGCGCGCCTGCTTCTCGAGAATCACTACATCGCCGAGTGCAAGGTGCTCGAGGATGGCGGTCGCGGCGTGCTGCGGCTGTACCTCAAGTACCACAACGAGCTGCCGGTCATCCGGGAGCTGCGGCGCGTCTCGACCCCGGGGCTCCGGCAGTACGTGAAGTGCCGAGACCTCCCGCGGGTCAAGAACGGCCTCGGCATGGCCATCGTCTCGACGCCCAAGGGCCTCATGACGGACCGGCAGGCGCGCACCGCCAACCTCGGCGGCGAGCTCCTCGCCGTCGTCTGGTAGGAGGCGACATGTCACGTATCGGCAAGCGCCCGGTGCCCGTGCCCTCCGGCGTCACCGTGGCCCTCAAGGGCCACCGCATCGCGGTCAAGGGCCCGAAGGGCGAGCTGTCCCGGGACCTCCCGCGCGAGATGATCGTGGCGCAGGCGGACGGGCAGGTCACCGTCGAGCGGCCCAGCGACGAGAAGCGGCACAAGGCGCTCCACGGCCTGACCCGCACGCTCGTGGCCAACATGGTCGAGGGCGTCACCGCCGGGTACCAGAAGGTCCTGGAACTCCAGGGCGTCGGGTACAAGGCGGAGATGAAGCCCTACGGCATCAATCTCATCGTCGGCCTGTCCCACCAGGTGGCCTTCAAGGCGCCCGAGGGGATCAAGATCACGGTCGAGAACAACACGGTGGTGCGGATCCAGGGCGCGAGCAAGGAACTCGTCGGGCAGGTCGCCGCCGAGATCCGGTCCGTCCGGCCCCCCGAGCCCTACAAGGGCAAGGGCATCCGTTACCAGGGCGAGCAGGTCCGGCGCAAGGCCGGCAAGACAGGAGCGAAGTAGGCATGCGCGCGATTCACGCACCCAAGACGCGCCGGGAACAGCGCTACCGCCGCCACCTCCGCGTCCGGCAGAAGGTCGCCGGCACGCTGGAGCGTCCGCGGCTGGTGGTCTTCCGGTCGCTGAAGCACATCTCCGCCCAGCTGGTCAACGACGACCTCGGCGTGACGATTCTCGGCGTGACGGACAACAGCGAGGGGATCGCGGTCGAGGGCACGGGCAAGGTCGCCCGCGCCAAGGCCGTCGGGAAGCTCATCGCGGAGAAGGCGAAGGCCGCGGGCATCACCTCGGTGGTGTTCGACCGGGCAGGTTACCGATACCATGGCCGCGTGCAGGCGGTCGCCGACGGCGCGCGCGCCGGCGGACTGGAGTTCTAGCATGGCTGACGAACAGGCAGCAGTTCCCGGCACCACCACCGAGGCGCCGGGCGAGCAGGCGTCGCAGCCGCGGCGGGGCCGCGGCGGGCGCAACGACCGCGACCGGGGTCCCCGCCGCGACCGCGACCGGGACCGGGGCAGCGATCACGTCGAGAACGTGGTGGCGATCAACCGCGTGGCCAAGGTCGTCAAGGGCGGCCGGCGCTTCTCGTTCAACGCGCTCGTGGCCGTCGGCGACGGCAAGGGCAAGGTGGGCGTCGCGACCGGCAAGGCCAACGAGGTGTCGGAGGCGGTCCGCAAGGCGGTGGACGCCGCCAAGCGGAACATGATCGAGGTGCCCCGCACGGGCGCCACGATCCCGCACGAGATCGTCGGCGAGCACGGCGCCGGCCGGGTGCTGCTCAAGCCGGCCTCGGCCGGTACGGGCGTCATCGCGGGCGGGCCGATCCGGATGGTCCTGGCCTGCGCCGGGATCACCGACATCCTGACCAAGAGCCTCGGCTCCCCGAATCCCCACAACATGGTCGGCGCGACGATGGACGCCCTCTCCCGGCTCGTGTCGGTGCGCCAGGTGGCGCGTGAGCGGGGCATCGACGTCAGCGACCTCGGCTACAAGCCGCGCCAGGAGGGCTGAGCCATGGGACGCAATCCCGTCGTCGGACGGCAGGGACCCAAGCACCACGCCGCGACGATTCCAGACGAACGGACGGCGAAGCGCATCGCGGTCAAGCAGATCCGCTCCGGCATCGGCCACGCCGACACCATGCGGCGGACGCTGGCCTCGCTCGGGCTTCGGCATCACCAGCAGACCGTCGAGCTCGAGAACTCGGCCGCGGTCCGCGGGATGCTCTTCAAGGTGCGGCACCTCGTCGAGGTGACGCCGGCGCAGGAGGCGTGATGGCGAAGGCGAAGGCGAAGGAAGTGGCGACCCCGTCGGTCACCCTGTCGAACCTGAAGCCGGCGGCCGGCTCCACCCAGTCGCGCAAGCGCATTGGGCGCGGCCCCGGCTCCGGGATCGGCAAGACCTCGGGCAAGGGCCACAAGGGGCACAAGGCCCGCACGGGCGGCTCGACCAACCCGGGCTTCGAGGGCGGCCAGATGCCGATGTACCGGCGGCTGCCGAAGCGCGGCTTCACGAACCCGTTCAAGGTGACGTCCATCCCGATCAACCTGGCCCGCCTCGAGGCGGTCGCGGGGGGCGACGTGACCCCGGAGACGCTGGTGGCCGCCGGGCTGATCAAGAACGCGGAGCAGGTGGTCAAGATCCTCGGCACCGGCGAGGCCGCCCGGGCCTACGCCGTCCGTGGCATTCCGGTGTCTGCCGCGGCCCGCGCCAAGATCGAGGCGGCCGGCGGCAGCGTTGAGGCGTAAGTGACTGCTCCCAACACCCCGTCGTTCTCGTTCGATCCGGAGCTGAAGCGGAAGCTCCTGTTCACGTTCGTGGCCCTGCTGATCTACCGCATCGGCGCGCACATCGCCGCGCCGGGCGTCAACGTCCAGGCCCTCTCCGACTTCATCCGGAACTCGGCCGCCGCCGGGTTCTTCGGCTTGTACGACATGCTGGGCGGCGGGCTGTCGCGGGCGACGGTCTTCGCCCTCGGCATCATGCCCTACATCTCCGCCTCGATCATCTTCCAGCTGGTCGGCGGCGTCGTGCCGAGCATCGCGAAGATGCAGAAGGAGGAGGAAGGCCGGAAGACGATCACGCAGTGGACCCGGTACGCCACGGTGTTCATCTCGTTCGCCCAGGCCTACACCTTCACCCTCTTCACCGAGTCGATTCCGGGGGCGGTCGCCAACCCGAACTTCGTCTCGCGGATGGTGATGGTCGTCACGCTGACCGTCGGCGCCATCTTCGTGATGTGGCTCGGCGAGCAGATCACGGAACGGGGCATCGGCAACGGGATGAGCCTGCTCATCACCTTCTCGATCCTCGAGCGGCTCTGGCCGGGCATGCTGCAGCTCGTCTCGCTCATCAAGGGCAGCGTGGTGTCGCCGATCGGCGCCCTCTTCTACCTGGCCGCGCTCATCGCCATCGTGGCGGCGACGGCGGCCATGACGATCGCGGCCCGCCGGATCCCGATCCAGATTCCCCGCAAGGTCATGGGCCGCGGCCGGATCCGCGAGGGCCAGAAGACGTTCATCCCGATCCGGCTCCTGACCGCGAGCGTGATGCCGATCATCTTCGCCCAGACGATCATCATCGTCCCGGGCACGCTGGCGAGCTTCACCAAGAGCCCCCTGCTGCGCGACGTGGCCAGCTTCTTCAATCCGGGCAGCCTGCCGTACGCCATCGTCTTTGCGCTGATGACGCTCCTGTTCAGCTACTTCTACACCTCCATCATCTTCAACTCGGTGGACGTGGCGGAGAACCTGAAGAAGCAGGGCGGGTTCATCCCCGGCGTGAAGCCGGGCGCGAGCACCGCCGACTACATCGACGACGTGCTGGTGCGGATCACCCTGCCCGGCGCGATCTTCCTCGCCGCGGTGGCGCTCATCCCGATCTTCCTCAGCGCCAAGATCGGCGTCCAGCAGCAGTTCGGCGGCACCTCGGTGCTGATCGTCGTCGGCGTGCTGCTCGACACCCTGTCGCAGATCGAGCAGCACCGGCAGCTCCGCAAGTACGACGGCTTCATGAAGTCGGGCCGCGTCAAGTTCCGGGGGCGCCAGCAGCGCTTCATCTAGGACGCGACACCAGGTCGAGATGCTCGGACGAGGACTGGGGACAAAGAGTCCTCGGTCCTCAGTCCTTTTTTGGAAGGGAGCGGGGAGATGGACATCCTCCTGATGGGCCCCCCGGGGGCGGGGAAGGGCACGCAGGGCGCCCTCCTTGCCGAGGCGACGGGGCTGCCGACCTTCGCGACCGGCAACCTCCTCCGTGACGCCGTGAGCCGCGGCACCCCGCTGGGGTTGCAGGCCAAGGCGGTCATGGAGGCGGGGAAGCTGGTCAGCGACGACATCATCCTCGGCGTCATCGAGGACGAGCTCGACCGTCCCGCCGCGTCGAACGGCGTGATCTTCGACGGCGTGGTCCGGACGATTCCGCAGGCCGAGGGGATGGCACGGCTGCTGGGCGATCGCGGCCGCAAGCTCAACGCCGTGCTCTTCTTCGATGTGCCGGACGCCGAGATTCTCGGGCGGATCGAGCGCCGGCGCGGCATCGAGGGGCGCGCCGACGACGACCCGACGGCGGTGGCCACGCGCCTGCACAGCTACCGCGAGCAGACGGCGCCGGTGCTGGCCTGGTACGAGCAGCGGGGCAGCCTGATCCGGATCCCCGCCGTGGGGCCGGTGGACGACATCGCGACCCGGGTGCGCCGCGCGCTGGCCGAGCAGAGCACGTGATCACCCTGAAGTCGCCCCGCGAAATCGAGACGATGGCCCACGCGGGCTCCATCGTCCATGGCGTCCTCGACCTCCTGCGCCGGGAGACCCGCCCCGGCATGTCCACCGAGGACCTCGACCGGATGGCGGAGGCGTTCATCCGGAGCCACGACGGCGCCACGCCGTCGTTCAAGGGGCTCTACGGCTTCCCGAAGACGCTCTGCACCTCCATCAACCAGGAAATCGTGCACGGGATCCCCTCGAAGAAGCGGGTGCTGCGCGAGGGGAACATCGTGAGCGTCGACGTCGGCGTCCACTTCGACGGCCTCCACGCCGACTCCGCCACCACCATCGGCGTGGGCGAGATCTCGCCCGACACCGAGCGACTCCTGGCCGTGACGCAGGAGAGCCTGGTGGCCGGCATCGCCGCGGCGCGGATCGGCAACCACATCGGCGACATCGGGCATGCGGTGCAGACGGTCGCGGAAGGGGCGGGGTACGGTGTGGTGCGCGAGCTGGTGGGGCACGGCATCGGGTCGCAGTTCCACGAGGAACCGCAGGTGCCCAACTACGGCAGCCCGAAGCGCGGGCCGCGGCTGCTCGAGGGGATGACGATTGCCATCGAGCCAATGATCACGATGGGTGCCCCGGCCACCAAGACGCTGTCGGACAAGTGGACGGTGGTCACGGCCGATGGGAGCCTCTCCGCCCACTTCGAGCACACGGTGGCGATCACGGCCAACGGGCCGAGGATTCTGACGGCGGGGCAGGGGGGCAGCGGGACAGCAGGGCAGTAACTCCTTTCCCGATACCCGCTTGTGGCCCCTGCCCACCTTGGGTAGCTTGCAAAAATGCCCCGCATATTTTCCGGCATTCAACCCTCCGGCGACCTGCACATCGGGAACTGGCTGGGAGCCGTCCAGAACTGGGTGGCCCTCCAGGGCCGCCACGAGTGCTTCTTTTCGATCGTCGACCTCCACGCCATCACCGGGCAGCACGACGCCGCCACCCTTGAGCGGCGCACCCTCGACATGGCCATCGGGCTCCTGGCGGCGGGGATCGACCCGGTGCGGGCGACGCTCTTCGTGCAGTCGCACGTGCCGGAGCACGCCGAGTTGATGTGGCTGCTGAACTCCGTCACACCGCTCGGCGAGCTCGAGCGGATGACGCAGTTCAAGGACAAGGCGCAGCGGATGGAGAGCATTCCTGCCGGGATCTTCAACTACCCGATCCTGATGGCCGCCGACATCCTGCTGTATCGCGCCGACCAGGTGCCGGTGGGCGACGACCAGCTGCAGCACCTGGAGCTGGCGCGGGTCATCGCGCGGCGCTGGAACGCCAGCTACGGCGGTGGCACCGACTACCTGCTGGAGCCGAAGTCGCTCCTGACCCCCGCGCGCCGCATTCTCGGGCTCGACGGGCAGGCCAAGATGTCCAAGAGCCTCGGCAACACGATCGGGCTGCTCGACACCCCCGACGAGATCTGGCAGAAGCTCCGGCCGGCGGTGACCGACCCGGCCCGTGTCACCAAGAAGGACCCGGGCAACCCGGAGATCTGCAACATCTACACGCTGCACAAGCACTTCTCCCCGCCCGAGACGGTGGTGGAGGTGGCCCGCAAGTGCCGCGGCGCCGAGTGGGGCTGCCTCGACTGCAAGCGGGTGCTGGCGGAGCACATGGCGGCCACGCTCGCGCCGATCCGGGAGCGCGCGGCGGCGTTGCGCGCCGATTTAAAAACCATTGAACTGGTGCCGCTTGCCAAAT
>DAOLIZ010000046.1:0-17493 GCA_035328285.1 Gemmatimonadales bacterium | reverse complement strand
CGCTCGCGGCCGCCGAACGCGGCAAGCTCCATTCGAGCGGGCCGCGGGCGCAGCATCCCCACATCGACGTGTCCCACTGCATCGGTTGCGGCGCCTGTGTGGACGTCTGCCCGGAGGGAAACGTCCTGGCGGTGATCGCGGGAAAGGCCGCCATCATCAACGGACACAAGTGCATCGGTCACAGTGTCTGCGCCGAGGTCTGTCCGGTGGGTGCCATCGAGATTGTGATGGCCGATCCGAGTATCAGCGCCGATATGCCAAGGCTCTCGCGCGAGTACGAGACCAACATCCCCGGCCTCTTCATCATCGGTGAACTCGGGGGACTGGCCCTGATCAAGAACGCGGTGAACCAGGGTCGCGAATGCATGGACACGATCGCTCGCCGGGTCGCCTCGCAACCCAGCACGCCGGACATCCTCGATGTATGCATCGTCGGTGCAGGCCCCGGCGGTCTGAGCGCCTCGCTGCGCGCCGTGGAACGCGCGCTCAGCTACGTGACCCTTGAGCAGGAGGAAGTCGGGGGCACCGTCGCCAAGTACCCCAGGCAAAAGCTGGTCATGACGAGCCCGGTGGAGTTCCCACTCCACGGCAGGTTCAAGAAGTTGGAAATCTCGAAGGAGGAATTGCTCGCGTTCTGGGCTTCCGTCATCGCGCGGGGTGATCTCACGGTCCGGACCGGGGAGAAGGTGCAGGCCATCGACCAGGAGGCCGACGGCACGTTTCGCATCACCAGCACGGGCGGCACCTTCCGGGCTCGCCACGTCGTGCTGGCGCTGGGTCGGCGGGGCACCCCCCGAAAGCTCAACATCCCGGGGGAGGAGTTGCCGAAGGTGATGTACAGCCTCATCGAGGCGGACGCCTATGTCGACGCGAAGATCCTCGTGGTCGGCGGCGGCGACAGCGCCGTCGAGGCGGCGCTTGGCCTGGCATACCAGAAAGGCAACCAGGTCACGCTCTCGTACCGGAAGGCGGAGTTCAGCCGGATCAAGGAGCGGAACGCGCAGAAGCTGCAGGAGGCGATCAAGGGGAAGAAGATTCGAGTGCTGTTTGAATCCCAGCCAACGGAGGTCCGGGAGAAATCGGTGCTCATCGCTGTTGGCGACAGTGTCACGGAGCTTCAGAACGACTGGATGTGGGTCTTCGCGGGAGGGGAGCCGCCCAACGCATTCCTGAAGAAGGTCGGGGTGGCCATGGGCGACCAGGACATGACGGCGGCGGCCGGTGAGGAAGCGCGCCTCGCGCTGGCGCATTCGCCGGCGGCTGCGGATATTCAATAATACCTGTCGCTACGGAGCCTGCATGTCCGCCACGCCCGTCACCGTTGTCATCATTTACCGCGCTCAGCCCGGCAAGGGCACGGCCGCCCGGGCGGCGCTCGGTTCCCTGATCTCGACGGTGCTCGCCGAGGAGCCCGACTGCCTCGGGATCACTACCCTGCAGGACGTGGGCGACGAGACGAGGTTCCTGCTATATGAACGCTGGACCTCGCAGGCCGCCTATACCGGCCCGCACATGCAGACTCCGCACATTCAGGCCTTCATCCAGGGCGCCGCGGCCATCTTTGCCGGTCCGCCTGACATCACCTTCTGGAACGACGTCTCGGAAGCCTGAGCCCGGAGCACTTCAGGCGCGATTGGTGTCGTACAGTCCGGAGGAATGGCACATGTACGAATCACGCAGGGATCGCCCGCTGCCCATTCGCAAGTTTATCGCGCGGCTCGCCAGGCACTTCGGCGCCGTGCTGGTGCTCCTGGCGGTGTCCCTCGCGATCGGTATGGCGGGCTACAGTTACTTTGAGCAACTCCCGTGGCGAGACGCGTTCCTCAATTCTGCGATGCTGTTGGGAGGCATGGGGCCGGTAAACGCACCCCGGACGGACGCGGGGAAACTCTTCGCTGGGTTCTATGCCCTCTTTGCCGGCCTCGTCTTCATCTTTTCGGCCGGCATCCTGCTCGCGCCGCTGCTGCACCGGCTCTTTCATACACTCCACTGGGATCGATAGCCGGCGGCTTCGTTCCCCTGTGAGCGGGAGGACCTGCGATGCTCCGTCGTTTCCTCGTGCCCGTCGCCGCGCTTCTCCTCGCCGTCGGTGTGGGTACCGGCACCGCGCAGGACAGGGCGCCCGCACACGAGGCGGACGTCCGTTCAATCGACAGCATCATCACCGCCCTCTATGCCGTCATCAGCGGCCCAATCGGCGAGCCACGACAGTGGGATCGATTCCATTCGTTGATGCATCCCGACGCCCGGCTGATACCCACTGGCTGTGACACCGCCGGCGCGTGCAGGCTCCGGATCATGACGCCGGCGGAGTATCAGTCGCGGGCGGACTCGTTCCTGGTGGCCAGCGGGTTCACCGAGCGTGAGTTGCACAGGACCGTCGAGCGCTATGGCGCCATCGCGCACGCCTTCAGTTCGTATGCAAGCTTCCGGGGGACGGAACCCACCCCGTTCGCGCGCGGCATCAATTCGATTCAGTTGTTCTGGGATGGGACGCGCTGGTGGGTCCTGTCGGTCTTCTGGGACGCCGAGCGCCCTTCGAACCCCCTGCCATCGTCCTTTGAATAGAGGGCACGCCATGCGTGTAAAGGTCTTCAATCGCGCGGGCCAACTGGTCGGTCCGGTCGAGTCGGCGCGGATCACCAAGTCCGACGCCGAATGGCAGGCGCAGCTCACGCCAGCCCAGTATCGGATCGCGCGCGGCAAGGGGACCGAAGCCCCCCACTGCGGCACCCTCCTCGACAACAAGCGGGCCGGCGTCTACACCTGCATCTGTTGCGGGCTGCCGCTCTTCGCTTCCGATCACAAGTTCGACTCGGGCACCGGCTGGCCCAGCTTCTTCCATCCAATCGCCGAGGAGAATGTGACCACCGAGGACGACCGCGCCTTCGGGATGCGCCGGACCGAGATTCTCTGCGCCCGCTGCGGTGCCCACCTCGGCCATGTCTTCGAAGACGGGCCTCGCCCCAGCGGACTCCGCTACTGCGTGAATTCGGAGTCCCTGACGTTCACCGATGCGGCCGACGTCGCCGCGCTGGCCGACCCGGCGGCAGGCTGAGCGATGGGCACACGTGACCCCCGAGTCAGCGCCTACATCCGGGACGCCGCACCCTTTGCCCGGCCGATCCTGACGCACATTCGGAAGGTGGTGCACACGGCCTGCCCCGACGTTGAGGAAACCGTGAAGTGGGGGATGCCGATGTTTACCCATCACGGCATCCTCTGCTTCATGGCCGGCTTCAAGCAGCACGTCGGTCTCGGGTTCTGGAAGGGGGGTCAGGTCGTGGGGGCCAGCGACGACAAGACCGGCTCCGCCATGGGGCAGTTCGGACGCCTGACCGAGGTCGGCCAACTGCCGTCGCAGCGGGTCCTGACGCGATACGTGCGCACGGCAATGCGGATCAACGAATCGGGGGAGCGCAAGCCGGTGAAGAAGGCGGCACGACAGCCCAAACCGGCGCCGCAAACCCCTGCCGACCTCCGCGCCGCAATTGAGAGGAGCGCCAAGGCAAAGGCGGCTTGGGCGCACGCGAGCCCCAGTCACCGCAGGGAGTACACCGATTGGATCGCCGAGGCGAAACGCCCCGAGACCCGTGCCAGACGGATCGCCACCACCGTCGAGTGGCTGACGGAAGGCAAGTCACGGAACTGGAAGTACGAGAAACGACCTGGCCCGTGACATCTGGACGCGCCCACCTCGAGCCCGTACTTTCTGTCACACGATGACACCACCACCGGTACCGTCACCCGCCTCACCGGCCGCCGTTGCCCGCGTCTTGTACATGAGCCTGGGCGTGAGCGCTTGCGGGCTTGCCGTCCTTGCCTGGGTGTTCCGCGGCTCGCTCGCGATCCCGGACGGAACCGGAGGCGCTGTCACCTTCGCTGCCTACGCGCTGGCCGCGTCGGGGCTCCTTGCCGGCCTGGCATTTCGACGCCTGATCCCGGAGCGTGCTGCCTCGCAGGATGCGGACACCTGGTGGCGCCGGCACCTCCCCAAGGCGGTGGCGGTGTGGGCCATCGGCGAGGGCACGGTGCTGGTGGGCGCGCTGGTGCTCGTGGTGGACGGCCAGGCGATCGCCGCGTTCGCCGTCATCCTTGCCGGCTTCGGCGTCCTGCTCGCCACGACTCCTGGACGACTGGCTCCCTAGCGCTGGCGTCACCCGCCACCGCATCCCTCTACGCACCGGATTCTCATGCCTCCCCGCTCATACGATTTCCTGACCCGACTTCTCGACGCTCCCGGCCCCTCCGGATTCGAAGCCGCCCCCGCCCGGCTCTGGCGTGCCGAGGCGGCCGACTTTGCCGACGACGTCCGCAGCGACGTGCACGGGAACTGTTATGCCACCGTCAACGGGACCGGGTCACCGCGGGTCATGTTTGCCGGCCACCTTGACGAGATCGGGCTGATGGTCGTGCACGTGGACGACGACGGATTCCTCTCCTTCGCGGGGATCGGCGGGTGGGACTCGCAGGTCTTCGTGGGGCAACGGGTCACCCTGCTCGGCCACGCCGGGCCGGTGGAGGGTGTCATCGGCAAGAAGGCCATCCACCTCATGGAAAAGGACGACCGGGACAAGGTCTCGAAGGTGGAGGATCTCTGGGTCGACATCGGCGCGAAGAACCGGAAGGAGGCGCTGACCCGCGTAAAGGTGGGCGATCCCGGCGTGCTGACCTCGAACGTGTTGCGGCTGCCGAACGGGCGCCTGTCCAGCCGTTCGCTCGACAATCGCGTTGGCGCCTACGTCGTGCTCGAGGCGCTGCGATTGCTGGCCGGCAAGAAACTGGCGGCACAGGTCACGGCGGTGGGAACGACACAGGAGGAGATCGGCTACACGGGTGGCGGAGCGCGGACCAGCGCCACGGAACTTGACGCGCAGGTGGCGATCGTGGTGGACGTGACGCACGCCACCGACTATCCCGGCATCGACAAGCGGCGTCATGGGGACTACAAACTTGGCGGGGGGCCGGTGCTCAGCCGCGGCAGCGCGGTCAATGCCGCCGTGTTTGATCGGCTGGTGGCGGCGGCGGAGAAGGAGAAGATCCCGTATTCGGTCGAGGCCGCCCCGCGGCTGACCAGCACCGATGCGGATCACATCTTCACCGCCGCACGCGGTGTGGCGACCGGGCTGGTCAGTGTCCCGTTGCGCTACATGCACAGCCCGAACGAACTGGTGCAGCTGGAGGATCTCGACCGCGCCGCCCGCCTGCTCGCGGCCTTCGCTCGCTCGGTCAAGCCTGACACGACGTTCGCACCGCAGTAGCGCGGAGCACGGTCAACCGCCGGACAGCCCTCGCTGTGCGGCGGCGCGGACGGCCTCGTCGCTGTCGCTCAGGAGATCTTGCATCGCCCCGACGGCGGCCGGCCCGCCAGCACGGGCCAGCCCTTCGATGGCGGCCAGACGCGCCGCTGCGGGCTTCCGCGAGAGCAGACCCTTGGCCGGTGCCGCGGCCGCCTGCAGCACCTTCACCGCATCCGCCGTCCCCACCCGCCCGAGCGCCAGGTGCATCTCGCGCAGCACGTCGGCGTGGCCTTCCTCCGGAAGACGGACCGCGATCGACATCACCAGTCCCCGTGCCCACTCCCCGTCAATCCCCTGGGCGGCCTGCAGCCGGACCATGGGCTCCGCGTCGTTCAGCAGCTGCCGGAGCGGCTCGTTGGTTTCGGTCGACCTGATCTTGCCCAGCGCGCCGGCCACGGCCCGCCGCACGCGCTCGTCCCGATGCCCGGCCTGCTCCGCCAGCGGCCGCACCGCGCTCGCCAGGCGCAGTTCGCCGCACAGCTCCGCCACGTTCCGCACGACGAACCAGTCCGGGTGGTGCAGGCGGTGGATGATGCGGTCGGTCCCGGTTTCCATCTTGGTGAGGACCGTGAAGTACCCGCGGCGTTCCGAGAGCGTCGGCGCAGCCGTCAGCAGCTCGAGCAGCGCCTCGACCGCGTCGGCGTCCATCCGCTTCAGGATGGCGGTCGCCTCGGCCCGCCGGCCATCGGAGAGCGCCGCGCGCGCAATGTGCTGGAGCGCGGACTTGGGCAGCACCCGTCGCAAGGTCACCGAGTAGCGCCGCCGCCGGCTCTCGTCGCCTTCGCCGGCTTCGAGCCGTATCAGTTCCGTCGCCAGGCCAAGCAGCTCCTCCCACTCCTCGCGGCGGTACGCCAGGTCGGCCTTGACCTCGATGTCGCGCAAGGGGTCGTACCCCGGTTGATCGCGCCGGACCTGCAGGCCCGGGTCCGCCAGCGACGCGAGGAGTTCCGGTGGCGGCGGCGGGATGGGCGCCTGGGAGGCGCCGACCGGCTGGCTGAGATTGTCGAGTGTCCGCGTGTCACTCGATTTCGGGAGCTGGCGCGGTCCGTCGATCTGGATGGCCAGCGCCGCCTCCACCGGCAATCGCTTCACGAACGACTCGACCGTGGGCTCGCCGATCGGCTCGGTCGCCAGCAACCGCACCACGGCCAGGAGGTCCGCCGGGCGGACACCGGGAGGCACCCGGACGCTGCCGATGCCATGCGTATGGAACCGAATCCGGACCTCGCCACCGCCCGGAAGGCCGTGTGGCAGCGCGGTCCCGTCGATGATCATCCCCTTCACATCGATGGAGATATTCGCGCCGTCCGGCTCCAGTACGGCATACAGGTCACGAAAACCGGCCTTGAGCTGGTCGCGGTCGTCGGGGTCGCGCTGGAGGAGCTCGAGCATCCGCGCCAGCGCGGCCACGATCGAAGAAGGTGCAGTCATGCCTCAAGCGTCCCGGTCTGGGGGCGAGAAGTCAAGAGCGGTGCCAGCGCGGCGGCAGTGGGTCGTACCCCTTCCAGCCCGAGCCGACGCGCCAGCTCCAGGAGTGGCGGGGCCGGAAAGTCCGGATGGCGTCCCAGCAGCTCCGGCAGCGGGAGGTCCCGGGCCACGCCCTTCGCCACCAGCACGACCGCCCGGTCGAGTGCGGCGGCCGCAAACTCCATGTCGTGCGTCACGGCCAGGATGGCGGTGCCCGCGGCCCGCCGCGCGAGGACAATCTCGGTCACCCGGGCCCGCGCGGCGCGATCGAGCCCCGCGGTTGGCTCGTCGAGAATCAGCAGGTGCGGCCCGGCGACCAGCGCGGCCGCGAGCGCCACCAGCCGCCGGGTGGGCTGCGGGAGGTCATAGGGATGGTGCGCCGCAAGCGCCGCGAGCTCCAGTTCCTCGAGCGTCGCATCGACAGCCGTGCGAATGCGCTCCGCCGACCACCCGAGCCGTTCCGGGCCGAAGGCCACCTCGGCGTGCACCGTGCGGGCGAAGAGCTGGGCCTCGGGATGCTGGAAGAGATAGCCGACCGCCCCGGCAAGGTCTTCCGGCCCGCGGCCCGTTGTGTGCCGCCCCACCGTGGTGACCTGCCCGGCGTCGGGATGCAGCAACGCCATGGCGAGCCGGGTAAGCGTCGTCTTGCCGGCGCCGTTGGCGCCGAGCAGCGCGACTCCCTCGCCCGCGTTCACCCGCAGCGACACCCCCTCCAGCACGGAGTGGCTGCCGTAGGCAAAGCCCACCTGCTCCATCGCCAGGGGGATCAGCGCGTCCACCGCGCCACCCCGTCGTCCACCGTCAGCGGATAGGGGGCCACGACCCCCGCGGCGCGCGCCAGCCCGGCGATGGCGGTCGACGCCGCCCCGGCGCGCCACACCTGGTCGCCTGCCAGGATTGCCCGCGGCGTGCCGTCGATCGCCGGGCGGCCACTGGCAAAGACGATCAGCCGACCCGCCACCGGGAGCAGTCCGTCGGCGTCTTCGCTCGCGATGACCACCGCCGCCCCGCGTGTCGCTTCACGGCGCATCATGTCGTGGATCAGCGCCCGGCCAGCGGCGTCAAGCGCGGAGGTCGGTTCATCGAGCAGCCAGAGCTCCGGCTCGAGCACGAGCATCGCGGCGATCACCGCGCGCTGCATCTCGCCGCCCGACAAGGTGCCGGGGTCCCGGTCGGCCAGGTGCGCGATCTGGACCGCGTCCATCGCGTCGGCCACGCGCGACCGGATCCGTGCCCTGGGCCACCCGAGATTTGCCGGCGCAAAGGCGACCTCCTGCGCCACGGTCTCCGCGATACCCGACAGCTGGGTGGCCGGCGAGGAAAGCACGAGTGCCACCCGACCGCCCAGCGCCGCGCGAGACGCTGGAAGGGCGGGGTCTTCGCCGAGCGTGCGGACCACGCCGGTCCGGTCTCCCCCCGTGTGCCGCGGCGCCAGCCCGGCGGCCACCAGCAGCGCGGTGCTCGTCCCGGCCCCCAGGGCGCCAGTCAGCCACGTGACCTGCCCGGCCTCGGCGGCAAACGAGCAGTCGGACAGGGCCGGCGCGGGTGCACCAGGATAGGTGAAACCGACACCTTGCATCCGCAGCGCGCTCACCGGAGCACCCTCCAGAGCACCGCGGCCACCGCGAGCGCGCCGGCCAGCCACCGGCCCACCCGGTCGCCGAGGCTGTCCCGCGGCGGATCGAGCGGCGTCCGGCGCGTCACGCCGCTGGCACACCGGGATTCGAGCGCGAACCCCCGTTCGTCCACCTCCGCGAGCGCGCCCAGCAACAGCGGAAAGGTGACCGGCCCGACGGCGCGCACCCGGTTGAGCAGGCTTCCGCGCAGCCGGAGCCCCCGGCTTCGCTGGGCCTCGAGAATGGCGACTGCGCGCGCACGAAAGCGTGGCAGGGCCAGCAGCGTGGCCACCACGAGGTACGCCCACGAGAACGACCATCCACGCTCGGCCACGGCATCCACAAACCTGGCCGGCGAAAACGAGGCATAGAGCGCGAGCGAGGCGGTGGCGATAGCGCCGAGACGGCAGGCCTGCGTGACGGCCAACGCCAGGCCATCGCGTGAGAGCGACAGGCCCAGCACCGCCACCTGATCGCCTTCGCCAAGGATGGCGTGCAGCAGGAAAAGAAAGAGCCACAGCGGGGCAAGCGGCACCAGTGCGCGGAGGGCGGCACGCCCGACCCCGGCGGCGGCGACCGCCAGCAACGTCACACCGTAGAGCGCCGCGGCCGTCTGCGGACCTGGCGCCGCCACGGCCAGGACTGCCACGCAGACGGTGAGCACCAGCGGGGTGAACGGATGGAGCCGACCGGCCGCCGCCCGGGAGACGGGTGTCACCGCCCGATGGCTCGCGCAGCCCGGGGGAATCGTCCGACCATCCGGTTCGGCAATGACCGCACCAGCGAGCCGACGACCAGAAATGCGACCGCCTTGTCCGCCAGGTCGAGCGTCAGGCTCGAGGCGGTGACGGCCACTGGGAGCGAGAGGCCGAGTTGGCGGAGCACCGTGACCACCGCGGTGGTCCCCGTGGCCGTCACTCCCTTGAACAGCACATAACTGATGATGGAGGAGAGCGCACCGGCTGCGACACCGGTCAGGAGGCCCCATGCGATGCTTCGGCCGACCGACCGAAATCCGGCCTGCGAGGCCGCGACTCCCGCCAGCAGGGCGATGACCACCTGGATGAGGCCGAACGGGATCCACTGGTAGCCGTTGATGAGCCCGAACAACACCTGCCCGATCACGCCGGCCAGGATCCCGACAGCAGGACCGGCCAGCACCGTGGCGAGAATTGTCCCGATCGAGTCGAGGTAGAGCGGCAATCCCATCGCGTTGACGAGCCCGCCGATGACCAGGTTGATGGCGATCGCCGCAGGGAGCAGGGCCAGGAGACGGGCGTTCACGGGACTCCTGAGGTGGGAGGCGGGAACGGAGGGGCAACTTGGGCGGGGCCCTCTCCGGGGTTACAATCTTAGGTGTTCCCGCACCCCCGGCAACCCTGCCGGTATTCAACCTTCGAGTTCCCCGTGACCCGCCAAATCGTTCGGTACTCCCTCGGTGTCCTCCTCGGCGCGCTCCTGGCCTCGCCTCTGGCCGCCCAGACCGCCGCCCCGTCCCTCGACCAGAGCGCCGCCCGCGCCAAGACCGACGTCAAGGTGCTTGCCGCCGACGAGCTTGGCGGCCGCCTCACCGGCACCGCCGGCGCCGACTCGGCCGCCGCCTATATTGCACGGCGCTTCGCGCAAATCGGGCTGCAGCCCGCCGCCGGCGGGTGGTTTCAGCCCTTCACCGTCTCCAAGGACGCCCCGGCCGTTCAGCACGCGAACCTCGGCGAGCTGCACGGGAAGAACGTCATTGGCATCATTCCCGGACGCGATCCCGCGCTTCGCAATGAAACCGTCATCATCGGCGCGCACTACGACCACCTGGGGCTCGGTGGCTTCGGCTCCCTGGACCCCGACAGCACCGGCCGGGTCCACAACGGCGCGGACGACAATGCCTCGGGGACGGCTGCGCTGTTCACCATCGCGACGATCTTGCAGGCGGCCCCGACGGCTCGGACGGTCGTGTTCATTGCCTTCAGCGGTGAGGAGCTCGGCCTCCTCGGGTCCGATTACTACGTCAAGAACCCGATCTACCCGCTCAGCGCCACCGAGGCGATGATCAATCTCGACATGGTGGGCCGCCTCAAGAACGACAAGCTGATCGTGTACGGCACGGGTACCGCCACCGAGTTCCCCGCGCTGCTCGACTCGCTCAACTGGTACGCGAAGTTCGATCTCCGCCCCCAGCCGGAGGGCTACGGCCCGAGCGACCAGACCTCGTTCTATGCCGCCAAGATTCCCGTGCTCCACTACTTCTCCGACCTGCATGCCGACTACCACCGGAGCACCGACGACTGGGACAAGATCAACGCCCAGGGACTGGTACGGATCGCAGACTTCGCGGCCGCGATGGCGACGGTCCTCGGTAACCGGCCGACGCGGCTGACCTTCGTCGACGTCCCGCCGCCGGCGCCCAAGGGGGGTGCCGCCGTCACCTCCGGCTATGGCGCGTATCTCGGCACCGTGCCGGACATGGCCTCAGGCGAGAGCGGGGGCGTGCTGATCACCGGCGTGTCGAAGGGCAGCCCCGCCGACCTGGGAGGCATGAAGGGGGGCGACAAGATTATCAAGATCGGTGATTATGACGTCGCGGACCTGGCCGGGATGACGGACGCGCTCCGGGCCTACCGGCCAGGCGACAAGGTCGTCGTCGTGGTGGTGCGTGACGGGAAGACGATGGGCCTGGACGTCACGCTGGGCAAGCGCGGCGGATGAGCGGGCCGGTGCTGGACGCCGACCGCGTCGTCGCCGCGCTTCGCGGGGCGTTTACCCACGACGTCGGCCGCCAAGGTCTGCTCCAGCTCGCCGCCGACCGGATTCGCGAGGCGGGTCCGCCGTACACATCCGCCTACCTCTACATGCTCCACGGCTCGGAACTGGTGCTCGAGGCGTGGAGCGGCCGGGCCACCGACCACACCCGCATCGCCGTGGGGACGGGCGTCTGCGGCACGGCGGTGGCCACCGGGCAGGACCAGAACGTCGGTGACGTGCAGGCCGTCGGGAACTACCTGGCCTGCAATCTCGACACCCGCTCGGAACTCGTCGTGCTGATCCGGCGCGGGGCGGCCATCCTGGGACAGATCGATATCGACAGCGACCTGCCCGACCCTTTCACACCGGCGGAAGAAGCAGCCGTCCGCCAGGTAGCGGACGCCCTCGCCGTCCTGCTGTGAGAGCCTGGTCCTCTTCCCGCTTTTCCGTCGCGCTCCCCGCAGGCCACCGGTTCCCGATCGCCAAGTATCAGGCGGTGCGCGACGGCGTGGTCGCGCGGGGACTCCTGCCCACCGACGCCATCCACGAGCCTGACCGGGTCGAGCGAACGGACCTGGCGCTGGTCCACACCGCGGAATACGTGGCGTCCATCCAGGACGGAACACTCCCTGAGCCCGCCGTCCGCCGCCTCGGTTTCCCCTGGGGGCCCGGCCTCCGCGAGCGATCGTTCCGCACCGTGCAGGGCACCGTCGAGGCCGCCCGAGACGCGCTCGCGACCGGCGCCGGGATCAACCTGGCGGGGGGCACGCACCACGCCTTTGCGGAGCGGGGCGAGGGATTCTGCGTCTTCAACGACGTCGCCGTGGCCACCCGGGTCCTCCAGCGGGAAGGACAGCTTCGCCGGGTCGCCGTGATCGATCTCGACGTCCACCAGGGCAACGGGACCGCGCGTCTCTTCGAGGGCGACGAGCACGTCTACACCTTCTCGATGCACGGCGAGCGCAACTACCCCTTCCATCGCGAACGGAGCCGACTCGACGTGGAGCTGCCCGATGGCACCGGCGACGACGCCTACCTCGCCACCCTCGACCGCCACCTGGACGAGGTACTGGACGAGGCCGCCCCCGAACTCGTCTTCTACCTGGCCGGCGCCGATCCCTTCGCCGGAGACCGGTTCGGTCGGCTCGCCCTCTCCGTGGAGGGGCTTCGGGCGCGAGACCGCCGAGTCGTCGGCGCCTGTGCGCGACGTGGCGTGCCGGTGGCTGTCACCCTGGCCGGCGGCTACGCCGAGCGGATGGATGACATCGTGGCCATCCACGCCAATACATTGGAGGAACTGCGTGCCGCCTACGGTTGAGACCTGCACGCGGGAGGTGCGTGGCGTCGCCCTCTTCGAACGGCGCGTGGGCAGCGGGCCGGCCACCGTCGTGCTGCATGGCGGGCCCGGCGCGCACCACGACTATCTCCTTCCGGGCTTCGACGCGCTGGCCACCGGTCGCACGCTGATCTACTACGATCAGCGCGGCGGAGGGCGCTCCGCGGTGCCGCGTGAGGTCCCGGTCGGCTGGCGTGAGCAGGTGGCGGACCTCGAGGCCCTGCGACAGGTGTGGGGGCTGGAGCGGCTGACCCTCGCCGGGTACTCCTGGGGCGGGCTGCTGTCGCTCCTCTATGCGACCGAGCATCCCGACCGCGTCGAGCGACTCGCCCTCGTTTCCCCTGCCCCGGCCTGGTTTGCGGCGCGGGCCGAGTTCGAGCGCCGCTTCTCGGCGCGTGCCATGGCCCCGGCGCTCCAGGAGGAGCGCGCCGCTCTCCGGGCCAGCGGCCTGCGCGAGCGGGATCCCGACGCCTACCAGCGCCGCGTGTTCGAGCTTTCCGTGGCGGGGTACTTCCACGACCCCGCCAAGGCGGCCGGACTCACCCCCTTTCGGGTGACGGGGCGCACCCAGCAGGAAGTCTGGGACAGCCTCGGCGACTACGACCTTCGCCCCGCCCTGGCCAACCTGCGGTTGCCCGCCATCGTCCTGCATGGCGACGACGACCCGATTCCCGTCGCATCCGCGCGCTCGATCGCCGACGCCCTCGGCGCCCCCTTCCACCTCCTCCCGCGCTGCGGACATGTCCCGTATGTCGAGGCGTTCGAGGAGTTCCGCCGACTGCTCGACGGCTTCCTTCCCCCCTGATCGCTGGTTGCGCCGCGCACCGGGCGGCCGCATCCTTCCCCCCCATGACTCTCGAGCCGCCGCGCAGCCGCATTGCCCTCGTCATCGGATCCGGCGGCGTCAAGTGCGCGGCCGCGCTCGGCCTGCAGCAGGCGCTCCGCGACGAGGGCATTGAGATCGACCTGGTGGTGGGGTGCAGCGGGGGGGCGCTCTACGCCGCCGCCGCCGCGCTCGGCTGGACGGTCGGCGAAACCATCGACCTGACGATGCGCCTCTGGACCCGGGAGACCACCTCGCGCCCGCGTCGGATGGCGCTCCTCCGTGCCGCCTTCCCGGGCCTCTTCGGCTTCTCGACCGACTTTTCCTTCCGTGACGACCGGCTCCTCAACACGCGGTTGCAGGACGCGTTCGGGGCACGGACTTTCGGCGACACCCAGATTCCTCTCTATGTCACCGCCACCAATTTCCACACAGGCGCCCAGGTGGTGCTGTCGGCCGGGCTGCTCTGGGAAGCGATGCGAGCCAGCGTGGCTATCCCCTTCGTCTTCGCTCCGAAGCGCATTGGTGCGGACCTCCTGATGGACGGATTCCTGTCCGACCCGCTGCCGGTCAACGTGGCCATCCAGGAACGCGCCGGCGTGATCCTGGCGATGGGCTTCGAGAGCCCCAGCCTTCGGCGCTTCACGAGTCCGATGCGACTCGGACTCCAATTGACGGGCATCATGTCCAACAACCTGCTCCGCTCCCGGTTCGCCTTCCACAACCTCACCCACTTCACCGAGGTGATTCCAATCCTGCCGGAGTTCAGGCAGCCGGTGGGCATCTTCGACACGGCCAAGATCCCGTACGTCATCGAGGAGGGGCGGCGGGCGGCCATGCCGCACATCCCCTATATCCGGAAGCTGTTGGCGGAGGTGCCGACGTGAGCGACACGGCTGCCGACGCCCCCGCCCAGGTCCTGGTCGTGGATGACGTCGAGATGAACCGCGACCTCCTTGCCCGGCGGGTTCGGCGGCTCGGGCACGAGGTCCTGTTGGCCGAGGACGGCGTGCAGGCGCTGGAAACGCTGCGCACCCGGCCTGTCGATGTGGTCCTGCTGGACATCATGATGCCGAACACGAACGGCTACGAGGTGCTGGAGGCCATGGCAGCCGACGAGCAGCTCCGCCAAGTGCCGGTCATCATGATCTCCGCCATCGACGAGAAGGAGAGCATCGCCCGCTGCATCGAACTGGGCGCCGACGACTACCTCCCGAAGCCCTTCGATCCGCTCATCCTGCAGGCCCGCCTCGGCGCCTCGCTCGCCCGCAAGCGGCTGCGCGAGCGGGAACAGCTCTACCAGCAGAGCCTGGTGCGGGAGCTCGAGATCGGCCGGGAGATCCAGGCGCATTTCCTTCCGGCCAGCCTGCCGGCGATGACCGGCTATGAGTTCGCGGCGCGCCTCCGCTCGGCCAGGCTCGTCGGCGGGGACTTCTACGACCTCTTCCCGCTGGCCGGCGGAAACGAGGTGGTCATGGCGATCGGGGACGTCTGCGACAAGGGCGTCGGCGCCGCCCTGTTCATGGCGTTGTTCCGCAGCCTGCTGCGTGCGCTGGCGGAACAATCCGATGGTGTCCGGTGGAGCGATCGCGGCACCGTCCGGGAGCGACGGCGAGACGCCGGGCCGCGCGAGGCCGCCGTCACGAATCACCTGCTCCGGACCATCACGCTCGTCAACGACTACGTTGCCGGCACCCATGGCAGTTCGAACATGTTCGCCACCGTCTTCTTCGCGATCGTCGACGGCGACACTGGCCTGGTGCAGTACATCAACGCCGGGCAGGAGCCGCCGGTGGTGGTCGGGCCGGGCGGCACCCGCGAGCTGCCACCCACGGGCCCGGCGCTCGGCCTGATGCCGGGACTGCCGTTCACGGTGGGGCACACGACGCTCGCCCCGGGCGAATCACTGGTCGCCTGGACGGACGGGATTACCGAGGCCAGGACCGATGCGGGGGCCGAGTTGTTCGGGGAGGTGCGTGCGCTGGAGACCGTACGGGGGGCGGGGCAATCGGCGGAGGAGCTGCTCGACGGACTGATTGCCGCGGTGGATCTGTGGGCCGGCGGCGCCGAGCAGTCGGATGACATCACCCTCCTGGCCGTGCGCCGCCTTCCGGGCGCGCCCTAGCCGCCGAAGCTCGCCACCGCGGCATCGACGTCCGGATAGAGCTTGAGGATGCTGGTGAAGCCGCTGAGCTCCAGCACCTTGCGCACGTTGTCCCGTACCGCCGCGAGGCGGACATCGCCGCCGCGGCCGCGGGCATCCTTGACTACCGCCAGCAGGACGCGGAGCCCCGCGCTGCTCGTGTAATCGACCCCCGCCAGCGACACCACCATCTGGTGCCCCCCGTCCGCCACCTCGCCGCCGAGCACCCGGCTCAACTCCGCTGACGTCAGGCCGTCCACGTTTCCATTCACTCCGGCGACGGTCACCTGACCGCGTCGTTCGACTTCAATTTGCATGGCGCCTTGCCCCAGCGTAGTGGAAGGAAGCGATCCGGCAGGCCCGAATCGCTTGATCATCGTCAATTCGTTGCCGCGCTCACCGAGGTCGCGGTGCCTGACCTCGTCCATCAACTTTCCGACCAGGTGCCACCCGAGCCCGCCGATCCGCCGATCCGCCCACTGGGACCCGAGATCCGGGGCCGGCGCCTGCACGGGGGCAAAGGGTGTGCCCTCGTCCAGCACCGTCAGGGTGAGTGCGCCGGGTTCCACGCGCGCGCGCAACACCAGCGGCCCCGGCGCCCCCGCCGGATAGGCGTGGTGGATCACGTTGATCAGCACCTCTTCGGCGGCGAGCCGCACGTCGTGCACCCCCTCCTCGCCGGCCCCAGACTCGCGTGCGGCGTGGACCGCGACGTCGAGCAGTCCGGGCAAGGCGTCCAAGCGCGCCGCCGTGTGCACCACCCGGACGAGGGTCATCCGGCTACTTCGACCGTCCGCAGGCCTGCAGTGCACTCGGCGTCACGCCGAAGACGGCGCGAAACGCCGTCGAGTCGGCCGCCGGTGTCGTACCCAGGAAGGTCGCCGACCCTGCAGGTGCCTCAAGGCAGAGATCGCCGACGCGGACCGGAAGCCGTGCACGGAGTCTCGACTCCGCAGCGGGAAACCCGGGGGCCAGCGGCGCCGCCACCGTCGAAGCCCTGGCCGCGAAGCGAGCCACGGCCGCGCTGAGATCCTTCTTCTTGCTCACCTGGGCCTGTCCCTCCGCCACGCGCAGGTTGCCGAGTCGAAGCGAGTCCGACCGGACATCGGTGATGCCGACCAGCCGCACAGCCATGGCGGGGTGTTTCTTGCCGACCAGTGTGAGTTCCACGATCGCGCCTCCGCCAGCCGCCCAGACGGCGGCAGCACTGACGGACAGGTCGGACACCTTCCCGGCGCAGCCGGGCTTCGTCGCACAGGGCTGGTAGCCTGCAAGCGCGGCCATGACCGGATCAGTCAGCGCCGACGCGGGCACTTCCACCGAGAATGGAAGGTCGAGGTTCCGCAGGGGCGGCGTGCCGAGGGCGGACGCGACGGTCGTGCGCAGGCTGCTCACCTTGACGGTCGCGCGCAGCCGCTGCTCCACCGAATCCTTGCCGCCGGCGGTCGCGGCCCGCGCCGTCACCGAGGCCGCCACGGAATAGCGGCCGGCCCCCGGCACCGCAGCGATCAGCGTCGAGCCGATCTGGTCGGTGGCATATTTCTGCCCCGCGGTGTCGGTCACGCTGATCGCCCACTCCCCCGCCGTGGACCCCGAGGTCTCGATCACCAGTTGATCGCGGTCGGCGGCCCCGCCCCCGAGGACAATCCAGGCCTGCCCCCGGGCCATCGTGGCGGCCTGCGCGTCCGTCCGGTTCAGCGTCGTGCAGCTCAGCGTCGCCTTCGTGCGCCAGAACCCGCGCCGCGCCGTGGCGGTGGCGTTCAGGGTGAATCCCGCCGTGCCCTGCCCCGCATCCGGCGTCACCAGCACCACCGATCGGGCCATGGACGCCCGCCAGTCGGTGCCACAGGCCTTGTCCTTCTCGTCGCCGATGGCATCACCCTTGAGTTCGAAGACCTGCCCGCGCGCGCCGGAGACCTCGCGGAAGTAGCGCGTGCTGATCTCCGCCGTGGCCGAGCCATCCACCCAGCCGTTGCCGGTCACGACGCCCTCGAACGACGATGCCGCGGCCGGCTCCACCAGGACCGGGGGCGCCTGCGCGGGGGGAGCGGCGGGGGCGGGCGCCTCGACGG
>DAOLIZ010000045.1:0-17893 GCA_035328285.1 Gemmatimonadales bacterium | reverse complement strand
ACCTGGCGAGCAAGCGACTTCCTCTCGGCCCTCCGCGCTCGCCGGACTCGCCCGATTGCAGGCGCACGCTGACCTCGGCCTGGGCGGCCGCACGGCGGCCGCCGACACGGCGGGAGCGGCCCGGTGACCCCGGAACTCAAGGGCTTCGTGCTCGTGGCGCTTATCAAGACCGTGGCGGTGTTCACCTTCCTGATGCTGCTGGTGGCCTACTCGACGCTGCTGGAGCGGTGGATCGCGTCGTGGATGCAGGATCGCATCGGCCCGAACCGTGCCGGGCCCAAGGGGCTGCTCCAGCCGATCGCCGACGGCATCAAGAACCTCCTCAAGGAGGAGGTCATTCCCGACGGCGCCAACAAGGTCTTCTTCGTCATCGCCCCGGCCATCTCCCTGATGGCGGCGCTGATCATCCCGCTGACGATCCCCTGGGCAGCGCCGATCCCGCTCGAGTTCGACATCACCCTGCCGCTGCTCGGGCGGTTCGTCCACCACGGCGCCACGGCGGCGACGGTGACCGCGCTGCCGATCGGGTTCCTGTTCGTCCTCGCCATCAGCTCGGTCGGTGTCTACGGCATTGCCCTCGGCGGGTGGGCGTCCAACAACAAGTACAGCCTCCTGGGCGGGCTGCGCGCCACCGCCCAGATGGTCTCCTACGAAGTGGCGATGGGGCTCAGCCTCATTCCGGTCCTGCTCCTGGTGGGCAACGTCTCGTTCGTCGAGATCGTGGCGGCGCAGCAGCAGGCACGCTTCGGCTGGCTCGTCCTCCCGCTGGCCCTCTCCGCCTTCATGTTCCTGGTGTCGGGGTTCGCCGAGACGAACCGGGTACCCTTCGACATGCCGGAGGCGGAATCGGAGCTCGTGGCGGGGTACCACACCGAGTACAGCTCGATGAAGTTCTCCGCGTTCATGATCGCGGAGTTCGCCGGGATGGTGACCATCTCGATGATGTTCGTCACCCTCTTCCTCGGCGGGTGGGACATCCCCTTCACCCACTGGGATGAGACGCTCGGGATGCCGCAGTTCCTGGCCACCGCGGTCCTGTTCTTCCTGAAGGTCCTGTTCTTCCTCTTCCTGTTCATGTGGGTGCGGTGGACCCTGCCGCGCTTCCGCTACGACCAGCTGATGGCGCTTGGCTGGAAAGTGTTCATCCCGATGGGTCTCGCCTACATCCTCTTCATTGCCGTGGCGCTCTGGGTGGTCGACGGCCCCCTCGGCACGGTGAACCCGGCGGCGAGGTTCGGCCTCCTTTTCCTCTTCAATCTTCCGGTGCTCGCGCTCGTCTTCCGGGTGCTGGACCGCGGGCGGCTGATCCGCGGTGTCTCCATTCGCGCTCCCGCGTCGGCCGCCCGGCCGGCCCGGGCGGCCTGAGGGCTCCGCCATGGCGATCGGCGTCAAGGTCATGCAGCGCCCCGGGCGCGAAGCCAGCTACATGCGCGCCACCCTGAATGGCATGGCGCTCACCTTCCGGCACCTCTTCCGGAAGAAGGTCACCATGCAGTACCCGGAGGAGCGCAGCACCGAGACGTGGACGATCAGTCCGCGCTGGCGCGGCACCCACCGGATGCTCACCGACGAGCAGGGCCGGTCCAAGTGCGTCGCCTGCGGGCTCTGTCCGCAGATCTGCCCGGCCAACTGCATCAAGCTGGTGCCGGGGGAAGACGAGGACGGCAACCGCTATCCCCTGATCTACGAGATCGACGAGTTTCGCTGCGTCTTCTGCGGGTATTGCCAGGAAGTCTGCCCGGAAGAGGCGATCCATGTGGGCGTGCACTACGAGAACGCGGAGTTCGAGCGTGGACGGTTCGTCTACGACCTCGAGCGGCTCTCGGCCCAGACCCATCCGGTCTCGAGTCTCTGGGATCCGACGGATCCGAGGGGGGAGTAGGTGGCCGACACGATCTTCATGGCGCTGGGGACCATCGCCGTCCTCTCCGCGATCTTCTGCATCACCCAGCGGAACGCGCTGGCGGCCGCCATCTGGCTGGTCGTCACCATGCTGTCGCTGGCCGGGATGTACCTGATCCTCGGGGCGCCGTTCATCGCCGCGATCCAGGTGCTCGTCTACACCGGCGCCATCATGGTGCTGTTCATCTTCGTCATCATGCTGCTCAACCTGGGCGAAGGGGTGAGCGACATCCGCGGCCCCGGCGCCAAGGCGCTCGCCGTGATCCTCGGCGTGGGCACGGCCACCTTCCTCCTCCGCCTCGCGGGCTATGATCCCGCCCGGCTGGCCTTCGAGGTGACCGGCGGGACCGACCTTCCCCCGTCCGCGGTGTTCGAAACCGCCGAGCTCGCCCGCCGGTCGGCGGAAGGGCAGGGCGTGGTCGGCGCGATCGCCGGCCCCCTCTTCTCCACCTACCTCGTCCCCTTCGAGGTGACCTCGCTCCTGCTGCTCGCGGCCATCGTCGGGGCCGTGGTGCTGGCCAAGCGGAGGATCTGATGCTCCTCGGTCCGGCGCTGGCCTTCTCGGCCCTGCTCTTCTCGATCGGCGTCGTCGGCGTGCTGATCCGCCGCAACGCCATCGTGCTCTTCATGTGCATCGAGCTCATGCTCAACGCCGTCAACCTGACGTTCGTCGCCCTGGCCCAGTATCACGGGGTCGGCGGGCAGCTGATGGTGTTCTTCGTGATGGCCGTCGCCGCCGCCGAGGCGGCGGTCGGCCTGGCCATCATCCTCGCGGTCTTCCGGCACACCACCTCGGTGGACCTGAAGACCAACACCCTCTTGCAGGGCTGACGATGTACGTCTCCGCCAACCTCATCTGGCTCGCCGTCGCCCTGCCGCTCGCCGGGTTCCTGATCAATGGCGCCCTGTCCATCTGGCGACCCGGGGCCAAGACCGCCGTCAGCATCGTCGGCCCGGCGGTCCTGCTGGGGGCCTTCGCGGTGGTCGCGCTCATCTTCCGGAGTTTTGCCGCCGCCAACCTCGGCACCCCCCAGGTGGTCCCGCTCTGGACCTGGCTGCCGGTCGGGGCGCTCCGGATCGAGCTGAGCCTCCTCGTCGACCAGCTCTCGCTGGTGATGCTGCTGGTGATCACCGGCGTCGGCAGCCTGATCCACCTCTTCAGCGTCGGGTACATGCGGAGCGACCCGGGGTACGCCCGGTACTTCGCCTACCTGAACCTGTTCGTGGTGTTCATGCTGATGCTGGTGCTCGGCTCCAGCCTGCCGGTCCTCTTCATCGGCTGGGAAGGGGTCGGGCTCTGCTCCTATCTCCTGATCGGGTTCTGGTACGGTGACAAGGCCAACGCCGACGCGGGGAAGAAGGCCTTCCTCGTCAACCGGATCGGCGATTTCGGGTTCATGGTCGCCATGTTCATCATCTGGGCCACGCTCGGCAGCCTGAACTTCCTCGACATCGCGGAACTGGCCCCGCAGCACCTGGCGGCGGGCGGCGCGGTGGTCACGACGATCACCCTCTTCCTTTTCCTGGGATGCACCGGCAAGTCGGCGCAGATCCCGCTCTACGTGTGGCTGCCCGACGCCATGGCCGGCCCGACCCCCGTCTCCGCGCTGATCCACGCGGCCACGATGGTCACGGCCGGCGTCTATCTCGTGGCGCGCACCAACATCCTGTTCGCCATGGCGCCGGTGTCGAGCACCGTGGTCGCCGGCATCGGCGCCCTCACGGCGCTCTTCGCCGCCACCATCGGGCTCCGGCAGTACGACATCAAGAAGGTCCTGGCGTACTCCACCGTCTCGCAATTGGGGTACATGTTCCTGGCCGTGGGCACCGGGGCGTACGTGGCCGGCGTCTTCCATCTCGTCACCCATGCCTTCTTCAAGGCGCTGCTGTTCCTCGGTGCCGGCAGCGTGATCCACTCGATGCATCACGCCTATCACGCCACGCACTCCCACGAAGATGCGCAGGACATGCGGAACATGGGCGGCCTCCGGCGCGCCATGCCGTGGACCTTCGCCCTGATGGCCATCGCGACCCTCGCCATCGCGGGCATCCCGCCGTTTGCCGGGTTCTTCTCGAAGGACGAGACCCTGGCCGCCGCGTTCGCGCGGGGCGCGGAGATCCCGGTCTTCCGGCTGTTCTGGCTGTTTGGCGTGATCGCCGCCGCGCTGACCGCGTTCTACATGGCCCGCCTGATGGCCATGACCTTCTTCGGCGAGAACCGGACCGGCGCGGAGGAGCAGAAGCACCTCCATGAGGCGCCGCTGATCATGACGGTTCCGCTCGCGGTGCTGGGCGTCCTCAGCGCGGTGGGCGGCTGGTTGAACCTGCCCGCGCTGTTCGGAGGCCAGGCCAGGCTCGAACACTGGCTGGATCCGGTCATCGAAGGGGCGCACCACTACTTCCCGCTCGAGATGCCGCACGGGCAGACGGAGTTCATCCTGATCGGGCTCGCGATTGTGATCGGGGTGGGTGGGCTGGTCGCCGGATGGCGGGTCACCATGGCCCGGCCGATCCTGCCGGCCCGGGACGCCGCGCCCGAAGTGGGGTTCTGGAAGGTGCTCTACCACAAGTACTACGTGGACGAACTCTACGCCGCCCTCGTTGTCCGGCCGCTGCTGCGCCTCTCGGATCGCGTGCTCTGGAAGGACGTGGATCAGGGTCTCATCGACCGCGGCGGGGTGGAGGGGACGGCCAGGCTGGCGAGCTCGCTCGGGTGGATCGGGACCCGGCTCCAGACCGGCCAGGTCGGCGTCTACCTGACGGTGTTCCTCGTGGGCGCGCTTGGCATCTTCTTCGTCGTGATGGGCTGACCCGCTATGGCCGACATGCTGAACATCATCGGATACCAGGCCTGGGTCGTCCCGGTCCTCCTCGGGCTCCCCCTCGTCGGGGCCCTCCTCGTCATGGTCGCGCCGCCCGGACGCGCACGGTCCCTGGCACTTGCGGTCGCCCTCGCTGAGTTCGTGATCTCGGCCGGACTCTGGTGGGCCTTCCAGCCGGACGGGGGCATGCAGTTCACGGCGGTGCATGCCTGGATGCCGCGGTGGGGCGTGGACTACCGGGTCGGGATCGACGGGATCTCGCTGTTCATGGTGCTGCTCACCACGCTGACCATGCCGCTCTGCGTCCTCGGCAGCTGGAACTACATCACGCAGCGGGAGAAGGGCTTCTACGCGCTCCTGCTGGTGCTGCTGACCGGCATCCTGGGCGTCTTCGTCAGCCTCGACCTGTTCGTGTTCTATGTGTTCTGGGAACTGATGCTGATCCCGATGTATTTCCTGATCGGCATCTGGGGCGGCTCCAACCGGCTGTACGCCTCCGTCAAGTTCTTCATCTACACCTTTGTCGGCTCCCTCCTGATGCTGGTGGCCATCCTGGTGACCGTGTGGTATGTCGCCGACGCCACGGGGGTCCTGAGCTTCTCGTACGATCATGTCCTGCAGGGCGCCGCGGCCGTCGGGAACATGGCGCCCTGGCTCTTCGCGGCCTTTGCGCTCGCGTTCGCCATCAAGGTGCCGATCTTCCCGTTTCACACCTGGCTCCCCGACGCGCACGTCGAGGCGCCCACCGCGGGATCGGTCATCCTGGCCGGCGTCCTGCTCAAGATGGGAACGTACGGCTTCCTGCGGTTCGCCATTCCGTTCTTCCCGGACATCGCCTTCAGCCCGGCGGTCACGACGCTTGCGGTGGTGCTGGCGGTGGTCGGCATCATCTACGGCGCCCTCGTGGCCATGGTGCAGCCCGACATCAAGAAGCTCGTGGCCTATTCCTCGGTGAGCCACCTCGGCTTCGTGATGCTCGGCATCTGGGCGGCCACGCTCCAGAGCGTCCAGGGCGCGCTGATGGTCATGATCAACCACGGCCTCTCGACCGGGGCGCTCTTCTTCCTGATCGGGATGCTCTACGAGCGTCGGCACACCCGCGACATCGCGGCGTTCGGCGGGATCGCGAAGGTCATTCCGCTGTTCAGCCTCGTGTTTACCCTCGTGTCGCTCTCCTCCATCGGCCTGCCCGGCCTCAACGGGTTCGTCGGCGAGTTCCTGGTGCTCCTGGGCAGCTTCGGCCGGTTCCCCTGGGCCACCGGGATCGCGACGACCGGGGTGATCTTCGCCGCGGCCTACCTGCTCTGGGCGCTGCAGCGCATCATCTTCAACAAGCTGGACAAGCCCGAGAACGAGGCGCTGACCGACCTCACGCCGCGCGAATGGATGGTGCTGGCACCGCTGCTCATCGGGATCATCTGGCTGGGTCTCTATCCCGCCCCCGTCCTCCGGCGGATGGAGCCGACCAGCCGGCAGTTCGTCGAAAGCGTCCAGCACGTCATGCCGCAGGGTATGCCGATGACGTCGGCACCCCGGACCGGGAGCCACCCGTGAACCCCATCGACACGACGTCGCCGACGGGCGTCCTGCTCGCCCTGCTCCCTGAGGTGGTGCTGTCGCTGGCGGCCCTCGGCGTCCTCATGGTCAACGCCTGGCGACACGAGACCGTCGAGGATGCTCGCCTCGCCGGCTGGCTGAGCCTCGGTGGCGTGGGCGCCGCGCTCCTCGCGCTTGTCTGGCTCTGGAGCGGCAGCGAGGCCGCCGGGATTCCGCAGATGGTGGCGCTCGACGGCTACCGGTTCTTCGGCGACGTCATCTTTCTGCTCTCGGCTGCGGCGACGATCGTGCTGTCGCTGGATTATCTCGAGCGCGAAGGGATTCGCGGGCCGGAGTACTACACGCTGATCCTGCTTGCCACGGTGGGCATGATGCTGCTGGCGGGCGCCAGCGACCTGATCATGGTCTTCCTGGGACTCGAGGTCATGTCGGTCGCCGCCTACGTGCTCGCCGCCTACGACCGCCGGAGCCCGTTCTCCGCCGAGGCGGGGCTCAAGTACTTCCTGATCGGCGCGTTCGCGTCCGGGTTCCTCCTCTACGGCATTGCGCTCGTGTATGGCGCGACTGGGACCACCAATCTCGTGATGGCAGGGACCTTCTTCACCCCAGGGTCCCTCCCGGTGATGGCCCTGCTTGGTCTGAGTCTCCTGCTTGTCGGGTTCCTCTTCAAGGTGTCGGCGGTGCCGTTCCACATGTGGGCGCCTGATGTCTACGACGGGGCGCCGACGCCGGTGACCGGCCTCATGGCGACCGGCATCAAGGCTGCCGGGTTCCTGGCGCTCACCCGGTTGTTGATGGTGACGTTTCCCGCGGCGTCCGGGCTCTGGCAGCCCGTGCTCGGCATCCTGGCGATCGCCACCATGGTGGCCGGCAACTTGATGGCGCTGGCGCAGCGAACCGTGAAGCGGATGCTGGCGTACAGTTCGGTGGCCCACGCGGGCTACCTCCTTGCCGCAGTCTGGACGGGCACACGCATCGGCGCCGCTTCCGTGCAGGTGTACCTCCTGGCCTACGCGCTGACCAGTCTCGCCGCCTTCGGCCTGCTGGCTTCGCTTGGCCGCAATGGCGAGCGGGACCTCACCACCGATGATCTCGCCGGGCTGGCCCGGTCGCGGCCCTGGACCGCCGCGGCCTTTGCCGTGGTGCTCCTCTCCCTGCTCGGCTTCCCCGGGACCTTCGGCTTCATGGGCAAGTGGATGATCCTGACCTCCCTGGTGGTGGCGGGGCAATGGCTCATCCCCGTGGTGCTGGTGCTCGCGAGCGCAGTCTCGGCCGGCTATTACTTGCCACCCATCATGGCGATGTACATGAAGCCGGCCCGCGAGGGTGCACCGGAGGCCTCCCGCCTGCCGAGAGGCGCCGCGGTGATCATCGGCGGCATTGTGGCCGCCATCCTCGTCTTGGGTGTCTGGCCCGCGCCGCTGCTCAACGGCACGATGGAACTGGCGTCCTCACTCTTCGAGCGGGCCTTCCAGTAGTTCGGCTGATTTCCCGATCCGGCCGGGAGGCTCGGTGCGCGTCCCACGATCCATCTTTCGCCAGTACGACATCCGCGGCCTGGTCGGCACGGAACTGACTCCCGCGTTCGCCCACGCGCTGGGCCGGGCCTTCGCGTCCCTCGGCGCCGACCGCCTCGGCCGCGACGCGGTCATCGCTGTCGGGCGAGACAACCGCCCGTCCGGGCGGGCGTTGGCCGCGGCGCTCCGTGCCGGGATGGCCTCCGCCGGGGCGCGCGTGATCGATGTCGGGGAGTTGCCCACGCCGGCGCTCTACTACGCGGTCCATGCGCTGACGGTCGACGGCGGCGTGCAGGTGACCGGGTCGCACAACCCGCCGGAGTTCAACGGATTCAAGATGGTCCTCGCCGGCGAGTCGGTGCACGGCGACGAGATCCAGGACCTCTACGAGCGCATCACGCTCGAGCAGGCCCCCGTCCGCGCGGGCTCCGAGACTGCCGACGGCTCCATCCTCGGGCGCTACCGGGACGCCATCGTCGCGCACCATCACCTCGCGCGACCGGTTCGCGTCGTGGTGGATTGCGGCAACGGGGTCGGGAGCATCATCGCCGTCGAGACACTGCGCGCCCTCGGGGCCGAGGTCGTTCCGCTCTTCTGCGAGTCGGACGGCACCTTTCCCAACCATCATCCCGACCCGACCGTCCCCGCCAATCTCGTCGACCTGCAGGTCGAGGTGCGGCGGAGCGGCGCGGAGCTCGGGATCGCCTTCGACGGGGATGCGGACCGCATCGGCGCGGTTGACGAGACCGGACGCGTGCTGTTCGGCGACCAGCTGCTGGTGCTCTTCGGTCGCGACGCCGTCCGCCGCTTCGGCCGCGGCGCCCGCGTCATCTTCGACGTCAAGTGCTCCGACCTGCTCCCCGTCGCGCTCCGCACCGCCGGCGCGGACCCCGAGATGTGGAAGACAGGGCATTCGCTCATCAAGGCGCGGATGAAGGAGCGCGATGCCGTCCTCGCGGGCGAAATGAGCGGACACATGTTCTTCGCCGGCGACTGGTACGGTTTCGACGACGCGCTCTTCGCGGCGGCGCGCCTCCTCGAGATCGTGTCCCGCGCCCCGCACGGGCTGGCGGCGCACCTCGCCGACCTGCCGACCACGTTCGCGACGCCGGAACTGCGGGTGGACTGCCCGGACGATCGCAAGTTTGCCGTCGTCGCCGAGGCCACCGAGTACTTTCGGGCCCGGTATCCGGTCAACGACATCGACGGCGTTCGCATGTCGTTCGCGCACGGCTGGGGATTGATCCGCGCCTCGAACACCCAGCCGATCCTTGTACTCCGCTTCGAAGCCACGGACGAGGAATCCCTCGCGGCGTACCAGCGCGAGATTCTGGAATGGCTCGCGGCGCGGGGCGTCCAAGGACAGGGATGACCGCCGTGCGCGGTCGCTGGATCGCCGCGGCGATCGCGGCCCTCGCCGTCCTTCTCTTCACGGGCCAGTGGGCCGCGGACTTCCTGACGGCTCGCTGGTGGGCTGGCGCCCTGGTGCCCGAGGCGGCCGCCTTCGTGTCCGGGGTGCGCCTCCTGCGCCTGACCCTCGAGGCGGCCGCCATCCTCCTCGCCACCGCCTGGTACATCGGGCATCTCCTGACCGTCCATCGCGCCATCGGCTCGGTCCAGATCTCCCGTCAGGTCGCCAACCTTGAAATCCGCGAGGCGGTCACCCCGGCCACCCTCCTGCCGCTGGCCGTAGCGGTCGGCGTCGCGCTGGGGGTGATCGCGGGGCTGGGCGCGGGGCGTGACTGGGCCGTCTTCGCCCTCGCATGGCAGGGCGTCACCTACGGTGTGACCGATCCCTTCCTCCACAGGGATCTCGGCGTCTTCGTCGCGCAACTTCCCCTCTGGGTCCTCCTGCACTCCTTCGCCCGGCTGCTGGCCTGGAGTGCCCTCATCGTGGTGACCGTCCTCTATGCCGCGCTCGGCGCTCTCCGGTGGCATCGGGGCCGGCCGGCCATTTCCGACCACGCACGGAAGCACCTCGGCCTGCTGCTCGCCGGCGTGGCGCTGGTGCTCGGCTGGGGATTCCTGCTGACGCCGTTCGAGGTCGCGGCGACGGCCGCTCCGGCCGCCGGCGCCTGGGGCACGCTCGAGCTCTCGATGCTGGCCCTCGCCGGAGCCTGCCTGGCGGCCGTGGTGATCTCCATCCTGTGGGCCGTGCGGGGTCACCATCTGCTGATGCTCGCCGGGTGGGGCGTCCTGCTGGCCGGGGCCGCCTTCGCCTGGATCATGTCGCCCGTGTCGGTGGAGGTCAGCGAAGAGGTCGCCGCCGGCCGCGTTGCCCTCGACCGCCTCGCCTATGGTCTCGAGGGCCTGGACGACCGATCCGTCCGGACTTCGGTGGCGTGGGAGGCGGGCGTGCCATCGCTCTGGTCGTGGGCCAGCATCGGGCGCCTGGTCAGCGCCGATTCCCAGAGCCTCGAATCGGCGGTCCAGACCACGATCCCGATCAACGGTTCCACGATCCCGGTCTGGCTGGTGCTGCGTGTGCCGCCGTCGGGGCCCGCCGCGGTGCTCGCGATTGCGGACGGCCGGGCCGACGGGCACGGGGGACCGCTCTCCTACCGGGCCGGCGATTCGCTGGCGTATCCCGGCCTTGTCACCTTCACGACCCTGCCGCCCGCGGCGTTGCGGCCGGGCGCGCCACGCCTGGTGGTGGACTCCGGTCCCCTCGGGCTCAGCGTCGGCGGGGTGGCCCGCCGGATGGTCCTCGCCTGGTCCCTCCAGTCGGCGAGTGTGCTGCAGGCGTCCGGACCGGCGGCGCGGGTACGCTGGCACCTCGCGCCACGCGCGCGACTGGAACAGCTGCTCCCGTTTGCCTCGTGGGAGAGCCCGCGCCTCCTCCTCGTCTCCGGGGCGCCCGTGTGGGTGGCGCACGGCTACGTCGGCAGCCAGTACTTCCCCGGATCGGTGCGGATCGGGGAGCTCGGGTCACTGGAGGCCGGGCTCCTCGGCGCGGTCGATGCCGTGACCGGCGCGACGGTCATCTACCTGCTGCCCGACGCCGGGCCGATCACCCGCAGCTGGGCCGACGTCAGCCAGGGGGTCGTGCGGCCGACGAGCGAAATTCCCTCGGAATTGGCGCTGGTCTCGCCGTACCCGCTGCGGCTCTTCGAAGCGCAGTCGCGGCTGCTCGAGGCGGGCCCATGGCGGGTCGGTACCCTTGCCGGACGACCCGCCACGCCCCCGGGAGACCCTTCCGCCCCGACCATGGTCTGGGAAGGCGGCAAGGGGCTCACCGTGGTCACGGGCTACGAGCGGGGGGAGGATCGCCGGGTGCGGGCCCTGCTGCTCGGGCGGGTCACCGAGGCCGGGCGACGCCTCGACCTCGTCCGGCTGACCGAGGGGGCCAGCCTCCCGGGGCCCGCGGTCGCGCAGGCGACCTGGGATCGTTTCCCCTCGTATGAACAGGTGCTCGATTCGGTGGTCCGGCGCGGGGCACGCCTCGAGCGGGGGCCCTATCGCATCCTCCCCATGAATGACACCCCGATCGGATATCAGCCCTGGTATGGGTTCGACGGGGACGGCCTGGTCACGCTGCCCTACATCGCGGTGGCGCAGGGCACCCGGGCCGGCGCGGGGCGCACCTTCGCGAGTGCGCTGGACAACATGCGCGGGGGCGGCGCGCCGCTGCCGCCTGGCTTCGGCCCGACCACGCCTCTGGAGGACGCCCGGCGGTGGATGCTCCGCGCCGACTCCGCGCTCCACGCCGGCGACTGGGAAGGGTTCGGGCGGGCCTTCGGGGCCCTCAGGGAGGCGCTCGGGGTGGGTCGTGATGCGCCGTGACCGCGGTTGTATCCGCCCTCCGGGCCGGGTAACTTTCGGTGTTGTCAACCACGCACAGGAGAAACTGTGAATCTGCATGAATATCAGGCGCGCGCGCTCCTCAAGGCGGCCGGGATTCCGGTGCCCGACGGCGATGTCGCATCGACACCCGGCGAGGTGGAGTCGCTCGCCAGGCGTATCGGCGGAACCGTCGTCGTGAAGGCGCAGGTCCACGCGGGCGGCCGGGGCAAGGCAGGGGGAGTCAAGCTCGCCAAGACGCCGGCCGAGGCCGCCGAGATCGCCTCGCACATTCTCGGCATGCAGATCAAGGGGCTGACCGTCCACAAGGTGCTGGTGGTGCCCGCGGCGGACATCGCCTCGGAAGCCTACATGGGGCTCATCCTCGACCGGGACTCCCAGCGGCCCGTGTTCATGGTGAGCCCGGCGGGCGGCATCGACATCGAGGAGGTCGCCGCCAAGACGCCGGAGAAGATCCTCCGCCTCCCGGTGGACCCTCGCTTCGGTCTCCTGCCGCACCAGGCGATGACCCTCGGCTTCTTTCTCTACCGCGACCTGAAGCAGGCCCGCGCCGCGGCCGATATCATGCACCGGCTCTACAAGGTATTCACGGAGAACGGCGCGTCGCTGGTGGAAATCAACCCGCTCATCACGACCCCGGACGGCCGCGTGCTCGCGCTGGACGCCAAGATGTCCATCGACGACAACGAGCTCGATCGCCGGCCCGACCTGGCGGAACTTCGTGACGAGACCGCAGAGGACCCGAGCGAGGTGACGGCGCGGCGGGCCGGGCTCACCTTCATCAAGCTCGACGGCAACGTCGGCTGCATCGTCAACGGCGCCGGGCTGGCCATGGCCACGATGGACCTGGTGAAGTACTACGGGGGCGAACCAGCCAACTTCCTCGACATCGGCGGCAGTTCCAACCCCGACAAGGTGGTCAACGCCCTCAAGATCATCACCGCCGACCCGAGCGTGCGGGCGATCCTGTTCAACATCTTCGGTGGCATCACGCGCACCGACGACGTCGCCAACGGCATCAAGGCCGCGCTCGAGCAGTTCCCGGTGAAGGTGCCGATCGTCGTCCGCCTGACGGGCACGAACGAGAAGGAAGCGGTCAAGATCCTGCAGGGCATCGGCATGACGGCGCTCTCCGACATGGATGAGGCCGTTTCCAAGGTGGTGGCTCTGGTCGGGGAGGCGGCGTGAGCATCTTCATCGGGAAGGACACCCGGCTCGTGGTGCAGGGCATCACGGGGCGCGACGGTTCGTTCCACGCAAAGCAGATGATGGAGTACGGCACCAGGGTGGTCGCCGGCGTCACGCCCGGAAAGGGCGGCCAGGTCTTCGAGGGGTCCGTCCCCGTCTTCAACACCGTGGCGGAGGCGGTGACCGAGGCCGGCGCCAATACGGCGGTCATCTACGTGCCGCCGATGGGCGCGGCGGGCGCCATCATGGAGGCCGTCGACGCCGGGATCGCGCTGGTCGTGTGCATCACCGAGGGGGTGCCCGTCATCGAGATGACGCGGGTCATGCCCTACGTCCGCGAGCGCGGGGCTCGGCTTATCGGGCCGAACTGTCCCGGCGCCATCACCCCGGGCGAGGCCAAGGTCGGCATCATTCCCGGATCGATCTGCGCGCCGGGCAGGGTCGGGCTCGTCTCCCGGAGCGGGACGCTCACCTACGAAGTCGTCAACCAGCTCACCCGCGCCAAGATCGGCCAGAGCACCTGCGTGGGCATCGGCGGGGACCCGATCATCGGGACCAATTTCATCGACTGTCTCCGTGCGTTCCAGGACGACCCTGCCACCGACGCCATCGTCATGATGGGCGAAATCGGCGGGACCGACGAGCAGCACGCGGCGGAGTTCGTCCGGGAGTACGTGACCAAGCCGGTCGTCGGCTTCATCGCCGGCCAGACCGCGCCGCCGGGCCGCCGGATGGGACACGCCGGGGCCATCATCTCGGGCTCCTCCGGGACCGCGGCGGAGAAGATGGCCGCGTTCGAGGCGGCCGGCATCAGTGTCATGAAGCGGCCGGCCGACGTCGTGCCGCTCCTCAAGGCCCGGCTGAAGTAGCCGGGGGCGACCCGCGACCCATACCCAGAATTCGAGCCCATGCAGACTCTCGCCATCATCAAGCCCGACGCAGTCGCCTCCGGCAAGACCGGACTCATCCTGGCCCACCTGCAGGCGGCTGGGTTCACCCTGCGGGCCGCCCGCCTGGTCCGGCTCACCCTGCCGGAGGCGGAAGCGTTCTACAGCGTCCACAAGGGTCGGCCCTTCTTCCCGGAACTGGTGACCTTCATGACCAGCGGACCCTGCATGCCGCTGGCGCTGTCCCGGGACGATGCCGTCCCGCACCTTCGCACCGTGATCGGCGCGACCGATCCGGCGGAAGCCGCCGCCGGTACCGTCCGGAAGCTCTACGCCGAATCGAAGGGCCGGAACGCCATCCACGCCTCCGACAGCGACGAAAATGCCGCGCGGGAGATCGCCTTCTTCTTTACCGAGGGTGAACTGGCCGCCCTGCACGGCTGACACCCCTCGTCTGCTTGACCTAAGTCAAGCACCCAGCTAGGTTTAGTGGCTATGCTTAAGATTGCCATCCGGGACCTGACCCGGGGTCCCGCGGAGACCGACGGGGAGTTGTCCCCGGCGGACCCGATCTTCGCGGGGCTTGAGTTGCCGTTGGAGGGGCCCGTGTCGGTGTCGGGCCAGCTCCAGGCGACCGAGGGCGACGATTTCTTGTGGCGCGGCGTGATTCGGGCCGACGCGGTTCTGGCCTGCCGCCGCTGTCTCGCCGAGGTGCCGGTGCACCTCCGCCGGGAAGTCGATGTATTGTTGACCAGCGATCCCGACGCGGCCGACGACCCGAGCGTCTATCCGCTGCCGCCGATGGCGGTGCAGATTGACCTGACGGGCGTGGTGCGGGAGGAACTGGTCCTGGAGGTCCCGGCGTTCGTGGTCTGCCGGGAAGATTGTGCCGGGCTCTGCCCGACCTGTGGTGCCGATTTGAACGCGGGTCCGTGCGCGTGCGTGCGGTCCGCCGAACCAGCCTGAGGAAACCATGGCAGTCCCGAAGAGAAAACTCTCGAAGTCCCGCAAGCGTCTCCGCCGCGGCCATCACGTGGCGGCGAGCGTCAAGACGCAGGCCTGTCCGCGTTGCGGCGATCCGAAGCTCTCCCACCGCGTGTGCCCGAGCTGCGGGTACTATCGCGGCAAGAAAGTCGCCGAGGTCAAGGGCGACTGAGCATGATCCGCGTGGCGCTCGACGCGATGGGCGGAGATCACGCTCCGCAGCCCGAGGTTGAGGGCGCGCTCGCCGCGCTCGCGACATTGCCCGGGATCATCGTGCAGCTCGTCGGACGGGTCGAGGTCATCGAGGCGGAACTGGCCCGGCATCCCGGGATCGACCGGAGCCGCATTGAGGTCGTCCCGGCCGCCGAGGTCATCGGCATGGCCGAGAAGCCCCTCGCCGCCGTGCGCAAGAAGCCCAACTCGAGCATCGTGATCGGTCTCGGGCTCCAGAAGGCCGGGCAGTCCGATGCCTTCGTCTCGGCCGGGAACACCGGCGCCATTCTCGCCGCGTCGACCGTGCTGCTCGGTATCCATGCCGGCGTCGAACGGGCCACCGTGGCCACGCCCTTTCCGACGGCCGATCTCCCGGTCATCGTCCTCGACGGCGGCGCCAACGTCGATTGCTCCGCCAAGGAGCTCGTCGGCTTCGCCCGCCTTGGGTCGGTGTACGCCCGCGACGTTCTCGGGCGCGAGCGTCCCCTCGTCGGACTCCTGAACATCGGGGAGGAGGACGAGAAGGGGAACGCGGCCTCCCGGGCCGCCCACGAGCTCCTCAAGCAGGCCTCCGGCATCAATTACATCGGCAACATCGAGGGACGGGACATCCTCGCCGGGCACTCGAAGCACGGGCACGTCGACGTGGTCGTGACCGACGGCTTCGTCGGCAACATCGTGCTCAAGTTCTACGAGTCCGTGGCGCGCATGATCGTGCGCCTCGTCAAGCGCCACGCCCCGGACATCCTGGAGCGGAGCGATGTCCAGGAGGTCTTCCGCGTGCTCGACTATTCCGAGTACGGCGGCGCGCCGCTCCTCGGCGTCAAGGGCGTGTCCATCATCTGCCACGGCTCCTCCGGCAGCAACGCGATCAAGAACGCCCTTCGCGTCGCCGCCCAGATGGTGGAAACCAAGCTCAACCAGCATGTCGCCGCGGAATTCGCCGCGGGGGCCGCTCCCGTCGCATGACGCGACGCCCGATTGTCGAATTTGCCGGGCTCGGCATCGCGGTGCCCGAGCGGGTCGTCACCAACGCCGATTTCGAGAAGACGCTCGACACGTCCGACCAGTGGATCGTCGAGCGCACCGGCATCCGGGAGCGCCGCGTCGCCGGGCCCGAACAGTCGGTGGCGATGCTGTCCCACGAGGCCGCGCTGCGCGCCCTCGCCGCCGCCGGCCTCGGTCCCGAGGACGTCCACGGGATCATCCTCGGCACCGCCTCCCCCGACCGTCTCCTGCCGTCCACCGCGTGCGACCTCCAGGCCCTGCTCGGCGCCAAGAACGCCTTCGCGTTCGACGTCTCGGCCGCCTGCCCCGGTTTCCTCTTCGCCCTGAACGTCGCCGAAGGGCTGATCGCGGCGGGCCACGGCGAGAACATGCTTATCGTCGGGGCGGAAAAGCTGAGTACCATTGCCGACCCGACCGATCGCTCCACGGCCATCCTCTTCGGCGACGCCGCAGGGGCGGCCGTCATCCGGAAGGCGACGGGTGGCCGGGGGGCCGTGCTGTCCACCTACATGAAGTCCGACGGCAACCTCGGGAACCTCCTGTACCGGCCCGGCGGCGGGGCGGTCGACCCCATCAGCGAGAAGGTCGTTGCCGAGCGGTCGCATTTCATCAAGATGGCGGGCCGCGAGGTCTTCAAGTCGGCCGTCAAGACGATGTCGGAGGCGTGTGACCAGGCGCTCGCGCGCGCCGGCCTCACCGCCGACCAGGTCGACATGCTCGTGCCGCATCAGGCCAACCTCCGCATCATCGAGGCGACCGCCAAGCACGCCGGGATGCCGCTCGACAAGGTGATGATCAACGTCGACCGGTATGGGAACACCTCGTCCGCCTCGATTCCGCTCGCCCTCGACCAGGGCGTCAAGGAGGGCCGGATCACGCCGGGCATGACCCTCCTGCTCGTCTCCTTCGGCGGCGGATTTACCTGGGCCAGCGCGGTGGTCAAGTGGTAGCGGTGGTCATGTGCCCGGGGCAGGGCGCGCAGAAGATCGGGATGGGCAAGGACCTGGCCGAGCGCTTTCCCGAGGCGCGTCACACCTTTGAAGCCATCGACGACGCGCTGGGCGTCCCGCTGTCCCGCATCATGTGGGAAGGGCCGGACGACGAACTCGTGCTCACGCACAACACGCAACCCGCGATCCTGGCCCACTCCGCCGCGGTGCACGCGGTCGTCAGGGAGCGCCTGGGGACCGTCATGGCCGGGGCGGGGCACAGCCTGGGCGAGTACAGTGCCTATGTCGCGGCCGGGTCGCTCACCGCCCCCGATGCCGCCCGGCTGGTCCGTCGCCGGGGCGAGTTGATGCACGAGGCGGGGACCCGGCGGCCAGGGGCGATGTCGGCGGTGCTGGGGCTCGATCCGGCAGGCGTGGCGGCAGCCTGTGCCGAGGCGTCCGGTGACGACGGCGTGGCCGTCGCCGCCAACCTGAACTCCCCCGACCAGATCGTGATCTCGGGCGACCCGGTGGCCGTGGCGCGCGCCGGCGAGGGCTGCAAGGCGCGCGGCGCCAAGCGGGTGATCCCCCTCAAGGTCTCCGGGGCGTTCCACTCCCCGTTGATGGAACCCGCGGTGCCCGGGCTGCAGGCGGCGCTGGCCTCCGCGGCGTTCGCGGCGCCGGCCTTTCCGATCGTCGCCAACGCCTCGGCCGAGGCGGTGCGGACGCCCGCGGACGCCGTCCGGCTGCTCGCGGCCCAGCTCACCGCGCCGGTGCGGTGGATCGAGTGCATGCAGGCCGCGGCGGCCCTGGCGCCCGACGCGACGTTCATCGAACTCGGGCCCGGCAGCGTCCTCTCGGGCCTGCTCCGGAAGATTCTTCCCGGTGCCAGGAGCATCACGCTCGGCACCGCCGCCGAGGTGGAGGCCTTTCTCGGATGACGCACATCGACCTGGCGGGCCGGACGGCGTTCGTGACCGGGAGCACCCGGGGCATCGGTCTCGCCGTGGCGCAGGCGCTCTATGCCGCCGGGGCGAAGGTGGCCGTCGTGGGCCGGGACGTGGCCCGGGCCCGGGACGTGGCCG
>DAOLIZ010000044.1:0-17899 GCA_035328285.1 Gemmatimonadales bacterium | reverse complement strand
ACCCGTGGCCGGCTCGGCGAGGCGGCCGGCGCGGCCAGGGGCTGACCACCGAGCATTCGTGCCCGGTCAAACGACACCCGCTTCGAGGCGAGCGCCTGCTCGAGCATGGTCCGGACCACCGGCGCGGCCACCTCGCCACCGTAGTACTGCCCGCTGGTCGGTCCGTCGATCTTGACCACGACGACCAGCTGGGGATCGTCGGCCGGAAACATCGATGCGAACGAGGCCACATACTCGTCGACGTACTTCCCGTTGCGGATGCGCCGGGCGGTGCCCGTCTTCCCGAGTACGCCGTAGCTGCCCACCTGCGCCCTGCTGCCGGTGCCTCCGGCCCCGCTGGCCCCCCGGAGGAACTCGCGCAGTTGCGCGGCGACTTCCGGCGAGACGGCCCGCCGAACCGGCTCGGGCTGGTGCCGGTAGAGGACGGTGCCGTCGGGGGCGCGGACCTCCCGGATGAGCGTGGGGGTGAGGAGAATCCCGTCATTGGCGATGGCGGCATACGCGGCCGCGAGCTGCAGCGCGGTCACCTCGAAGTAGTAGCCCATCGCGACGCTCACCCGGTCGTACTCCGGCTGCCACCGTTCCGGCCGATAGACGATCCCGCGGGATTCGGACGGCAGCTCCACGCCCGTGGGCGCCCCGAAGCCGAAGTCCCGCAACTGCTGGTACTGTTCCACCGGCGTCAGGCGGTCGGACAGCTTCGCCATCGCGACGTTGCTCGACACCTCGATGGCCTGGGCCAGGGTGAGCATCCCCGGCTTGGCGTGCTCGTCGTTGATCTCCCGGATGCGGCCGTTGGCCAGCTCCATCTTCCAGTGCCCGCCCTCGTTGTCCACCCGGTCGGTGCTGTCCACCCGTCCAAGGGTGAGCAGCGCCGCGGCCGTGAAGAGCTTGGCCGTGGAGCCGGGTTCGAACGGCTCGGTGAATGCCATGAGATCGGGCGCGCCGTGCTTCTGCGAGGCGACGGCGAGGATCTCCCCGGTGCGCGGATCGAGGAAGATGACATCGCCCCCCTGCGCATCGAATTGGGCGATCGTCTCCGCCAGGGCCTGCTCGGCGATGTCCTGCAACTCGGCGTCGATGGTCAGGACGACGTCGTTGCCGGGAATCGGGTCCCTGCTCAGCCGCCCCGGCGACTCGTAGCGTCGGCCGCGCCGGTCCTTCAGGACCACCTGTTCCCCGGGCGTCCCGGTAATCAGCGGGGCGAGCGCCCGCTCCAGCCCCGAGGCGGACCCGCCCTCAGGGCTCATCCGCCCGATGACCCGGCCCGCGAGCCGCTGCGACGGGTAGAACCGGAGGAACTCGCCCTCGATGTGCACCCCTTTGAAGGCGCGCAGGGGTTCCACGTCGGTGGCGGTGAAGGGACCGTAGAAGTAGAGGTAGGGTTTCCGGGCGAAGTCCCGCTTCAGGGTGGCCGCGGACACCTCGAGCTGCCGCGCGGCCACCCGGATCAGGGCGGAACGCTCATCGACTTCGTTCGGCGCGATCCCCACCCGGTAAAACTCCTGCGTCACGGCCATCGGCAGCCCGCCGCGATCGTACAGCGTGCCGCGGCGTGCCGGGAGGGTCCGCAGCTCGGTGCGGCTCTCGGCCGCCTCGGCGGCGTACTCCCCTCCCCGGACCAGCTGCACCTGCGCGGCGCGACCGACCACGACCAGGAACGCGACCACCAGTACCACCTGGATGAGGCCGATCCGGGCTCGCACGCGAGCCATCAGCGGGCTCCCGTCGGGGCTGGGAGGGGGAGGGGCGCCTGTTCGGAATCCTTGGGAAAATGCAGCCCCAGGTCCACCAGCGCCTTGCGGCCGAGGACGGCACGGCTCGAGGCATCACGGATCCGCCGCTCGAAGTCCGCCTGCCGCGCCTCGAGGTTGGCGCGGTCCTGCCGCAGCGTCGCGACGCGGCGGGCCATACGGATGCTCGCCGTCTGCCGCAGCTGGACGACGGTGGCAACGACGAGGAACAGCAGGAGCCAGAGCATGACCCAGTGGCGGCCCTTAAGCGTCATCGGCGACCTGAAACGCGCGGAGCCTTGCGCTCCGCGCCCGGGGGTTGGCGGCGATCTCTTCCGCAGACGGGAGAATCGACTTCCGCGGCGCCACGGTGCCGAGTGCGCGGCCGCGGCAGGTGCAGATCGGCTGGATCGGGGGACAGGTGCAGGCCGTGGCCCAGTCGCGAAAGGCGTGCTTGACCAGCCGATCCTCGCCTGAATGATAACTGATCACCGCCAGCCGCCCACCGGGCGTCAGGCTGTCGCGCAACGCGGGGAGCGCGCGCGCCAGTCCGGGCAGTTCATCGTTGACCGCGATCCGGACCGCCTGGAAGAGGCGCGCAAAATCGCCCGGCCCCGACCGGGGGCCGAGCACCCGGCGAATCGCGTTGACGAAATCGTCGCTGGTCGCGAACGGCGCCTGCGCACGGCGCTCCACCACTTCGGCGGCGAGCCGCCGGGCCCTGGGCTCGTCGCCGAAATCCCTGAAGATCGTGGCGAGCCCCTCCGCCGACTCCTCGTTCAGGAGGTCGGCGGCCGTCGGCCCCGTGCGCGACATCCGCATGTCCAACGTCGCGCCGCGGCGAAAGGTGAAGCCGAGCGCCTCGTCGTCGAGCTGGCGGGATGAGACACCGAGATCGAGCAGGATGAAATCGGGCCGGAAGTCGGCAATGGTCTGGAGCGCCTCGGAGGAGGCATAGGGAGCGGCGAGGTACCGGACGCGATCGGCACCGAGCCGGGCGCGCGCGCGCGCGATCGCCTCCGGGTCGCGGTCGATACCGAGGACCTCCGCGCCGGCCGCCCGCAAGGCGGCCGCGTGTCCCCCGTCCCCCAGCGTGCAGTCGACGGCGCGACGGGCGCCGGAGGCCAGCTCCAGCACGGCGTCGAGCAGGACGGGAAGGTGGAAGTCGGTCACCGGATGTCCTGGGAGGGAGCGTCCAAAGCGAACACCCCGTCCGCCAAGGCGAACGGGGTGCCGGGTGTTCTGGGAGCGGGGCTGACGGGGCTCGAACCCGCGACCTCCGCAGTGACAGTGCGGCACTCTAACCAAGCTGAGCTACAGCCCCCGAGACAGCGCAACATAATAACCGGAGGCGGCTCCGGGTGGAAGCCCTTACTTGCAGTACGCCTTGATCATCGAGGCCACCCGCGGCTCGTACTGCGCCACGTACTTCAGGTAGCGGTCGACATCTTCGGGCTTGGCCGACTTGCCGAGCGTGAAGGCGGTCTTGGCCTCGGTCAGGAGTCCCTCCTCCTGGCGCGCCAGGTCGCACGACTTGTTGAACTCCGCGTCCTTGTCCACGTCCGGGATCTGGAGGAACGTCGCCAGGCCCAGGACGTAGTTGGCGGTCGGTGCGACCGGCCCGGTGGGACTCGCGGCGGAGACGGCCCGGCGCAGGACATCGGCCGCGAGCGGCAGGTTCTTGGCCTCCGCCTGCAGGAGCGGCAGCGCGCCGTTGGTCAGGACCGCGGCGGCGGCTTCCTTGGACTGGTCGTCGCCGTTCTGGATGACGAAGTCGGCGAAGATCAGCGCTTCCGACATCCGGCCCTGCGCGGCGAGGGTCTTGGCGGCCTCGAGGGCCGGCCCGACCGCGGTCGGGTCGAGCGCCATGAGCCGGCTGGTGACGGCCACGAGGCTGTCCGTCGGGCCGGCGAGGCTGTAGGCGGTGACCAACTGCCCCAGGAGCGTCGCGTTGTCCGGATACTTGTTGACGCCGAGCCGCGACCACTTGAGCAGTGCGGCGGTGTCCGGCTGCACCGCGGCGAAGACGGTAATCTTCAGGAAGTACGTGGAGTCGGCCCGGTCGGGGGCCTCGGTGTAGACGTGTTCAAGCGCCTCGATGGCCTTCCCGTAGTCGCCCCCGGTCGCATAGGCGTTGCTCAGGAGGTCCCAGAGGTCGGCGTTCGACGGGTCAAGCCGGAGGCCTTCCTTCGCGACGTCGACGGCGGCGTCGGGACGGCCGTACTGGAGGAACAGCTTGAACGCCGCCTCGCGGAGCGGCTGGTTGGTCGGCGCCGCGAGGAGCATCCGCTGGAACGACTCGATGACCGCGGCGCTGTCGCCCTCCGCCTCGTATTCCTTGGCCAGCGCCGTCCAGGCGGGGAGGCTCTGCGGGTCGCCCTTGACCGACTGACGCAGGCTCGCGATGACTTCCGTCGCGGGCGCCTTCTGGTCCTGGGCCAGCATGGCGAGGCAGTACTGGGCCAGGCCGTTGGTCGGCAGGATCCCGATGGCCTTTCGCGCGGCTTCCGCGGCCTTGTCCGGCTTGGTCGAGCGCTCATCCACGCACTGCTTGGCCGCGTCGGCCGACTTCACGGCCGGCGCGAACGCGTCGGCGATGGCCTCGCCGAACTGCTTGGCGGACTGGCCCGGCGTCTGCCGCACGACCACCACGTTGCCGGCGTCGTCGTTGACGCCCGCCAGGCGGGCCGTCACCGCGTACACGCCGTTGTCGCCCTTGCTCAGGGCGGAGGTCATGAGCACGCGGGACTGCAGCTGGAGCGCCAGGACGCGGGCGACGACGGGCGGCAGGATGGCGTCGGCCGGGTACCCGTACTGGACCAGCGCGGACTGCATCTGCTCGAGCGGAACGACCCGGTAGGTCGACCCGGCCACCCGCTCCATGCGGTTCCGAAGCGCGTTACCGACCTCCACCGCGAATGCGGAGTCCCCCTCCACGAAGACGAAGGGCGTTGCGACCATCAGCTTGGGCGCGGCCGCCACGGGAGCACCGAGGCGCCTCGCTCCGGACGGAATCTGGGCCTGGAGCGTGGGGGCAAGCAGGACGGCAATCGCGGCGAGCGGGGCGAGTCGATTCAGGCGCATTCCTGCGGCCTCCAGAGATTACAAGACAGAGTGCTGTGACGGTTCGGTCGGAAGGGTCACCCCCCGGCCAATGGGCGAAGAGGGATTCGAACCCCCGACATCCTGCGTGTAAGGCAGGCGCTCTAACCAGCTGAGCTATTCGCCCGGCTGCCGGCGCGGACCAGGGCTAGAGCGCGATCCCCAAGGGGAGTAAAACGCAATATCCAAGGACCAGCAACACGGCCGCGAGACTGGTGCTCCCGGACGACAGGAGCAAGTATCCCGCCAGCAATGACACGGCGCCGGCACCGAGCAGGGCCAAGTTTCGAGGCCCCAGCGGGATAGCACGTACCTTGGTCGGCTTAGAAGATTGAGGCATAAGCGATGAACGCTAGCCGGATGGGCGGTGGTGGTCAAGCGGAGTGGCCTCATTTGAGGTCGATTCCGACGATGACGGGACAGCCGGGTCGAGCGGGCGCGCCGCCGCCGGGATCGGCTCCTCCGGCGGGTAAGACCACCCCGCATCAAGCGCGACACGGCGGGGACGGTCTCGTCGGCGCCGCACGTCATACCCCAGCAGGACGAGCAGCGCCATGGCGAGCCAGATTCCCGTGCCCAGCGTCCAGGTCACCAGCCCGAAGCGCGCCCGCACACTCTTGTGCCACGCCTCGTCGAACCGGTCGAGTGTCAATCCCGTCGTCGCGATCACCGCATCCTCAAAACCGACGCCGTCGGCCAGGCGCTGGAAGAGCGGCTCGAGGGTGCCGGTGGGGTTCCGCCGGGCCAGTTCGAGCACCGCGGTCGCCGCGAGGGCATAGGCGGCGTCGGCGGACTGCGCGGACGCCCGCAGTTCCCCGTCGAGCGCCCGCAATCCGGGGACCCGCCCGCGCGCCACGGCGAGGTTCAGTCCGAGCCGGTCGAAGAGATCCCACTGCCCGCTCGCCATCGTGGCATAGCCCTCGTCGAACCAGAGGGGCACCCTGCCCCGGACCGCCTGATGCAGCGCCAGGTGCGCCAGCTCGTGACGCAGCGTGCCCGTCAGGTCTCCCGCGTCCGCTCTCAGGACGATGGTGCGCCCGCCAGGAAACGCCGCGCCGGCACCCCACCCCGGGAGCCGCCCGCGGGTGACATCCCGGAAGGCCTGGGAGTCGGCGGTGATGACCAGCCGGATTTCCCCCAGGTCCCTGGCGCCGAGGCCCGGCCAGGGCCCCGGCCGATCGGCAAGCTCCGCGAGCCCGATGGCGAGGGCCTCCTGCCCCGGCCACGCCACGGCGGTCACCCGGCCAACGGTGACGGCCGTCGGCTGGCCCTGCCAGGCGAGGACGAACGCGAGAATCAGGCTGGCGTACGTCGCGGGATGTCTCCGTCGGCGGCGACCGTGTCGAGCAGCTCACGGCACCGCTTGCCCCAGGGATTGAACTTGTTGGCCTTGTGCCCCTCGGTCCACGCCCGGCGCGCATCCTCCTGCCGCTCCAGGAACCAGAGGGACCGTCCGAGCTCGTAGTAGGCCTCGATCAGGTTGGGGCCAAGGGCCAGCGCCTTGCGGAAGAAGGCCTCGGCATCCTCATACATCTCCCGTTCCTGGTACACCAGCCCGAGGTAGAAATTCGCGTAGAGGGTCGCCTTGCGGTCATTGTCGAGCCGGATCGCGCGCGAGAGGTGCTCGATCGCCTCGCCGAAGATCCCCTTCTTGAGGCAGATGTACCCGACATTGATCCGGGCCAGGGCGTTGGCCGGCTCGCGCATCAGGACCTTGGAGAAGGTACCCAGCGCCTCGTCATACGCTTCCGCCAGCATCTGGGCCCATCCCAGGAGGGAGAGGGCCTGGATGTCATCGGGGGAGAGAGCCAGGGCCTTGTCGAGTGCCTGGATCGCGCCGGGGAAATCGCCCAGGGAAATCAGGCTCCAGCCCTTCTCGATGAAGGTGGACGCACCGAGGTGATCCGCCTGCAGCACCGGGCGCGCGCCCGAAAACTGGGGTGCGGCGCCGCCGTCGGCGTCCGCGGCGAGCTGCTTGTACCGCTCCACCAGGACGCGAATCTCCTCCTTCAGCGCCGACAGCTCCCCGAGCGCGCCGTCGACGCGCTTGAAGTACGCCACAATATCCCGCTTGACGGCCTGCCGCTCCGGACCGGTCGGCGTCGCATCGAGCCGGGCGGCGAGCGCGGCGTACTCGTCGCGCAGGGCGGCGAGCCAGGTCTCGCTCATGTGGCGGCGGCCTCGAGCTGCAGGCGTTCCTCGCTGCTGAACAGCCGCCCGGCCTGCAGGAGGATCACGGTGCGGTCCTCGAGTGTGAGGACCCCGAGGATGTACTTGGCGGCCAGGCCGCGCACCATCGGCGGCGGTGGGGCAATGCGGCGGCTGTCGACGCGGAGCACCTCGCGGACGCCGTCGACCACCATGCCGACGCGCTGGCCGTCCATCGTCACGATCATCACGCGGGTTTCCTCGACCTGCGTCGCCGGCAGTTCCAGCCGCTTGCGCAGGTCGACCACCGGCACGACGCCCCCGGCGTACGGCAGGACCCCTTCGAGAAAGTCCGGCGCGCTTGGAACCGGCGACGGCGCCTGGTACCTGAGGATCCGGTCCACCTGGGAGATCTCGAGCGCGAACTCCTGCGTCCCGCCCCGGAAGATCACCACCTGAATGTCGTCACCGGTCGTCATGGACCGCTCTTCCCGCCCAGGAGCCGCACTCCGAGGGCCTTGAGGTCAAGAATCGGAACCAGCGCGCCGTCGCGGCGCGCCACCCCCAGCGCCCAGGGGAGCGACTGCCCCGCCGGCACCGGCACCACTTCCTCGGCGAGCACCGCCTCCGCCCCGTCGACCTCGAGGCAGACCCGCTGCCGCCCGGCGCGGGCGAGCACCCCGACCGCCCCCACCGTCTCGGGGCAGACCCCGCCCCAGAGCACCGTCGCCAGGTTCACCACCGGCACCAGCCGCTCCCGCACGGCGACGACCCCCCGCACCGCGGCGTCGTGGGTCGGAACGGGAAAGGTCGCGGCAAGATCGACCACTTCCAGCACCTCCGACACATCGAGGCCGATGTCGCGACCGCCAACCTGCACCAGCAGGTACTGGCACGCTCCGGTGGCGCTCATACGGCGTTCATCCGCGCGAGCAGCGCCGAGACACGCGCCCCGACGTCCGAGACGGGAAGCACGAGGTCGGCGCCGCCGGCCGCCTGTGCCTCCTTGGGCATGCCGAAGATCGTGGAGCTCTCCCTGTCCTGTGCAATGCCGGTGCCGCCGGCGTCGTGGATCTGGCGGAGTCCCTCTGCCCCGTCGCGGCCGAGCCCGGTCAGGACGACGCCGATGGCCCGGTTGGCGAAGCGCTGCGCCACCGAACGAAAGAGGGGGTCGGCGGCGGGGCGAACCCCCCACAGCGGCGGCCCCTGGTCGAGCGCGAGCGCGAGCCCGCCGGCCCCCCCCGTCACCCGCATATGATAATCCCCCGGCGCGATGTAGGCGGTGTCGGACAGGAGCGGCGCCCCGTGTTCCGCCTCGACAACCGCGAGTTCGCTTTGCGCGGCGAGCCGCTCCGCCAGGCTCCGGGTGAACCGGGGCGGCATGTGCTGCACGATCACGACCGCCGCATGGTGGCCGCGACTGATCCTCGGGACCACTTCCGCGAGGGCACGCGGACCGCCGGTCGATGCCGCAATGGCAACGCAGAAGCGCGCCCGCCCGGGCAGCGCGAAGAGCCCCGCCGGCAGCTCCGGCCGGTTGGGCCGGGCCAGCATCGGCAGCCGATGGATGTCCGCCACGCGCGCCGCCCGGAGCGCCTCGAGGACGCGCGCCCCGAACCGGTCACGCGAGGCCTCGTCCCGCCCCGCCTCCTTCGCCACCAGCTCGACCGCCCCGAGTTCGAGGGCGCGGATCGCGCCGGCGGTGCCGGGCCCAGCGTACGAACTGACGACCACCACCGGCCGCGGCGATTCCGACATGAGGTACCCGATCGCGCCGAGCCCGTCGAGCTCCGGCATCTCGAGATCCATCGTCACCAGGTCGGGCTGGTACTCGTGCACCTTCCGGAGCGCATCGATACCGTTGCGCGCCGTGGTCACGACGCGGAACTCGCCCGACCCGTCGATGATCTCCGTGAGGAGGCGACGGATGAGGGCGCTGTCGTCCGCCACGAGCACGGTCGGCAGGCTAGAGATGCGACACGCCCAGGCGCACGGTGGACACCTCGATCCTCCCGTCGTCCACGAAGAGCCGGACGGTCCGGCCGTAGTCGCCCCCCACCTCGCTGCCGACGAGGGGAATCGCGTGGTGGGTCAGCGCCGTCCGCACCGCCACGAGGTTGCGCTCGCCCATCTGGATCGTGCCCGCCGGCTGCAGGTTGGCGAACATCGACGCCCCGCCGGCGATGCGCGCCGTGACCCGACCAGCCCGCGCGCCGCGCCCCACCATGTCCTGGAGCAGCAGCGGAAGCGCGGTCTGCGGGAACTTGCCCGGGTTCTGGTCCCGCCGGCTGAGCGCGGGGGACGGCAGGAGGATGTGGGCCATGCCGCCGATCTTCGCCTCGGCGTCGTAGAGCATCACCGCGACACAACTCCCCAATCCCACCGTGAGGAGCACGTCGCCGCGGCCGCCGGTCTTGTACTCCGCCACGTGGACCAGGATTTCACCCGCGCTCATGCCGCCCTCCGAAAGATTCGCTCACGGGCGTCGACCAGCGTCAGACGCTCCCGGGCGACGCCCAGGAGCGTCTCGACCTTGCCGAGCACGAGGATCCCGCCGGGAAGGAGCGCCTCGGCGAATTGCGCGAACAGCCGCTCCTGCGTGGGACGATCAAAATAGATGACGACATTGCGACAGAAGATGAGGTCGTACGACGCCGCGGGGATGGCTTCGCGGGTGAGATCCAGCCGGCGGACCGTGACCATGCGACGCACCGCGTCGCTGACCTGCCAGGAGGCCCCCGCCGGCGTGCAATACTTCTCCGTGATCCACGCGGGGGCCTCGAGAAACGCCGCCTGCGGGTAGAGTCCCGCCTCGGCGCGCTCGAGGCTGGCGCGGTCGATGTCGGTGGCGGTGATCCGCACCCGCTCGGTCCACGAGGGATGCCCGGCCGCCGCGGCCACCTCGGCGCAGAGCATGGCCATCGTGTACGGCTCCTCGCCCGAGGAGCATCCGGCGCTCCACGCCGCCAGCCGCCCATGCCGGGCCTGCAACAGGTCGCCCAGCAGGTCCGTGCGCAACCGGTCCCAGGTCTCCGCGTTCCGGTAGAAGCGCGTCACGTTGATGGTGAGCGCGTCCTTCAGCTTTTCCCATTCTCCCGGCGTCCGGTCGAGGACGCCCATGTACTCCGCGTAGGTGTGCACGCTGCAGGCGCGCATGCGGACCAGGAGGCGGCGGCGCAGGCACTTGTCCTTGTAGGCATCGAGGGTAAGCCCCGCCTCCCGGGAGACCCGGCGCGTCAGCGCCTTGAACCCTGCCTCGTCGTCGGGGATCACGCCGGCACGTCCAGGATTTCCAGGTTCGACCGCGCCAGCTGGTGCCCGGGGTTGAGCTCGGCGGCCCGGCGCCAGCACTCGCGCGCGCGATCGCGATCCCGCTGCCGGAACGCGAGGTTGCCGAGCTTGAAGTAGAGATCGTCGCCCAGGTCGGGCGCCAGCTTCGCGGCGCGGTCGAACGCCGCCTGGGCGTCCTCATACCGGCCGGCGCGGTACAGCAGGTCGCCGAGGTTCTTCGACAGTTGCGGCAGGCTCGGCTCGTCGGCGAGCGCTGCGCGGAGGAGGCGCTCCGCCTCGGCCAGTTCGCCAGTTGCCTCGAGCAGCATGGCCAGGTTGTTGCGCAGCACCACGTGCTGTGGCCATGCCTTCACCCCTTCCCTGGCCAGGGCGACGGCGCGGGACATGTCCCCTGCGGCTCCAGCGGCGAGCGCCGCAGCCCAAAACCAGAGCGCGGGCACGGGCCGATTCCCCAGCAGCTCGCGCGCCTTGGCCAGCCGTCCCTCCGCCACCTCGGGATCCTCGCGCTTGAGGGCGATCACGCCCCAGAGCAGCATCGGCCGGGCGTCCTCGCGCGCGCGGGCCACCGCCTCCGCCCCCGCCGCCTCCGCCTCCGTCAGCCGCCCCGCCCGTTCCAGCGCGAGCGCCAGGTTGTGCAGCCCCGCCGGCCGTGCCCCGCCGAGCTCCAGTGCGCCCTGGAACGCCGAGACAGCGTCCTCCCAGCGCGCCTGCCGAAGCGCGATCAGCCCGAGGTAGAACGGGGCGTTGCCTTCCGCGGGCCGCAGCTCGGCGACCCGCCGGAACTCGCGCTCCGCCTCCTCGAACATCCCCGTCTTGTAGAAGGCGATGCCGAGATTCCGGTGTTCCTCGACGCGCGCGTCGTTGACCCGTTCCGACTGCTGGGTGGCGGAGGTCCCGACACGGCGGACGAATCCGGCGGAGAGGAGGCCGTAGATGGCCTTTCCCACTTCGAACTCCACGAGCCCGGACGCATCCATCACGTCCTGCACGTCGTTGCGTCCGTTCAGGAGCGTGAGGATCGCCTCCTGCTCGTCACTGAGCCGGACCCCCGCCGCCTGCAGGCGCGCCTGGTCGACCTCGAAGACGATGTCGAAGGAGGGGATCTTCTTGGCGATGAGGCTCCACTCGTCCACCCGGCGGGCGCCCTCGAGCAGCAGCGACTCGGGGTTGATGGAGACCAGGAAGTCCTCCCGCTCCGGACGCACCCCCGCCTCGAAGTTGAACGTGCCGCTGCTCCAGGTGAACAGGTAGTAGACCGCTTCCTCGACCTGGACCCGGATGTGCTCCTCCAGCTCGGCGCGCGTCACGTGGCCGAGGTCGACGAGGATCTCGCCGAGCTTGCGGTCCCGGTCCGCCGCCTGCATGTCCACCGCGGCGCGGAGCTGGGCATCGGTTATCCGCCCGTTCCGCACCAGCAGGTCGCCGAGCCGGTCCCGCCGGTTGACGATCGAGGCGTAGATAATCCGCCCATCGTCGAAGTAGGTGTAGCCGAAGTTCTGCCGGTCGGCGACGGCGAGACACCCAGTCTTCCGGCCCAGGGCCAGCAACTGGATGACGTCCGGGAGGCTGGCCTCCTTGAGACTGCCCTTGATCGCCATCAGCGCCACTCCTCGATCAGGCGCTCACCGAGATCGGGCCACTCCCACACACCTTTTTCCGGACTCCGGAATCCGCCTGCGCCGACCCCGCTGGTGCGCACCCCCGGCGCGGGCCGGGGCGCCCGCGGCGCCGACCCTTCCAGCACCTCGCGCGCCAGCGCCACGTCGGGCTCCGCATGCCGTGCATCGGCGGCCGCCTCGATGCGCTGCACCAGCGCCTGCACCGCCCGGACCGACTCCGCCGGTCGCCCGCCGAGGTAGCTCGCCAGCTCGGCGTCCACCTTCTCATAGCGGGCGCCGAGCAGCCGCTCGACGACCGCCTGCCGCACTTCACGCTCCGGCGCCGGCAATTCCACGACCAGCCCGCCGCTCAGCCGGCTCGCGAGGCGTTCCGCGAGCCCCTCGATCTGTCCCGGGTCGGTGGAGGCGGTGAAGACCAGCTGTGCCCCCTGCCCGGCCAGGTGATTGTAGAGCAGGTAGAGCTCCTCCTGGGTCCGCTCCCGCCTGGCGAGCAGCTGGACATCGTCGAGCAGGAAGGCGCTCACGCGGTGGTAGCGCGCGCGCCACGGCGCGATCCGCTCCCGCTCGATGGCCTCGATGAGCTCCTCCGAGAAATCCTGGGCGCTGAGACAGGCGACCGTCGTGCCGGGAACCGCCTGGAGCAGGTTGCCGATGGCATGCAGCAGATGCGTCTTGCCGACGCCCGCGCCCCCCACGATGACCAGCGGATTGTAGGTGACGCCGGGGCGCGCCGCGGCCTCGCGCGCCGACCGGAGCGCCACTCGATTCCCCGCCGATTCCACCAGGTCGTCAAACACCCAGACCGGCTCTGGCGCCGGCGGGGGCGCCCCGCCTTCGCGCGCCTTGAGCAGGAACGCCTCCGCTTCCGCGACGGCATCGGGGTTCCGGAACACCGGGTCGCTCCCGAGTTCGGCCGCGAGCGCCGCCGCCTCCGCCTGCAGGGCCTGGAGCGTCTCCACGTCGGCCACGAACGTGGCCAGCGCCTCCGCGGGATCGCTGTCCACGCCGCGATCGAGCAGTCCCTTCAATCGCGCGGTCTGATACCCCTGCCCCTCCCACCGGGCGACCGCTTCCTCGACGCGGCGGCGCCACCCCTCGACCTGGCGGGTGAGCGTCTCCGCCACCTCGCTGAGGAACTCGCCGAACTCGTCCGACGGCGCGATGATCTCCGCCGGTTCCGCTTCCCCACCGCTGCCGGCCGCGCTTCCTGCGTCCTGCGCCACGGCGGCGGGGACGTCGCCGGCAGTGGCACGCACCCCGAGGACGAGGCGCGCCTGGTCGGCGTCGAGGGGCTCGCCGCCGGCCGCCTGGAACGCCACGAGCCGGTTGAGCGCGCCGATCAGCTCGCGCACGCTTTCCAGCGCCAGCGACGCCACGGCATCCAGGACGCCGGGCAGGAACGTGACCTGCCGCTCCTCCGCCTTGCGCCGCAGGATGGCCACGCGGGTCTCATAGTCGGGCGCCGCGATGTCGATCACCAGGCCGCCCGCAACCCGGCGCAGCAGCCGTTCGTCGAAGGCCTCGATATCCGTCGGGGAGCGGTCGCTGGTCAGGACGATCTGCCGGCCGGAGGCCTGCATCTGGTCGACGAGGCGGAGCAGCTCCGCCTGCGTCTCGCGGCGATGCGCGACGAACTGGACGTCGTCGAGCAGCAGGATGTCCGCGTCGGCGAAGCGCCGGCGGTAGGCGTCTCCCTGCCCGGCGCCGACCGCCGTGTGGAACGCCTCGACGAAGTCGTCCAGCGTCACGTATTCCACGGACAACGCGGGGTTGATGGCCTGGGCCGCGTGGCCGATCGCCATCAACAGGTGGGTCTTCCCGAGCCCGGGGCGGGCGTAGATGAAGAGGGGGTTGTAGCCGGTGCCGGGCGATTCCGCGACCGCGCGGGCCGCCGTGGCGGCCAGGCGGTTCGCGGCACCCACCACGAAGCCGTCGAAGCGCAGCTGGGGACTCAACTGGGTGGTCATGCCGCCGTGTTCCCCGCCGCCAGGCGTTGCAGGACCAGCTCGGAGATTCCCTTGAGCGTCTCGAAGACCCCGTGCCCGTGCAGACAGTCCGCGCCGAAGCTCCGGACACCGCGGAAGTTGAGCGCGTCGTCGAGCTCGTCGGGGCTGAGGATCAGGTCGCGGGGGAGGTCCTGCTTGTTGTACTGGAACACCACGGGCAGCTGCCGGATGTCCACCCCCTGCGCCAGGAGATTCTCCTGCAGGTTCTGGAGGCTCTCGACGTTGTCGTCGTACCGCCGGGCCTGGCTGTCGCCGACGAACACGACGCCGTCGGCGCCCTGCAGCACCAGCTTGCGAGTGGCGTTGTAATAGACCTGCCCCGGCACGGTGTACAGCTGGAACCGGGTGGTGAATCCGCTGATGCTGCCGAGGTCGATGGGAAGAAAATCGAAGAAGAGGGTCCGGTCCGACTGGGTCGCGAGGGACACCATCCGGCCGCGCCGCCCCTCCGGCACCCGCCCGTAGATGTACTGCAGGTTGGTCGTCTTGCCCGACCGCCCGGGGCCGTAGTAGACGATCTTGCAGGTGATTTCCCGCGTCGTGAAGTTGACGAGCGACATCCGTTACCGTCCGAACAGCGAGCGCAGGCTCGCGTTGAGTTCATTCTCGAAATCCGCGGCGAGCACCTCGCGCGCGGGCTGGTCCGCCGGGGCGAGCGCGCGCAGTTCCTCCACCAGCCGGTCGAAGAAGAGCCGCACCAGGCCGAGCGAGCTGTCGTGGTCGTACACCACCAGCCCGATCCACCGGCCCTGCGGCACGTCGAACCCGGCCAGGAAGAGCCCCCGGGACGGTCCCTGATGGCTGAGCGAGCGGGAGGCGCCCGAGGCGGTCAGCCGCCCGAGTTCCTCGGTGCTCGCCATGATCGCCGCTCCCAGCGCCGAGGCGGACATCACGTCGAGCGCGCGGGTGAAGCCGTGCTGCGCCACCACCTGCCCGGACGACGTGGTGAGCAGCACCACGCGGGCCGCCGACTCGGCGAGGAAGCGCTGCAACGGCTCAGCCACCCATGGCTCGATGACGCGCATCAGGCGACGTGCTCCGCGGCCCGGCGCATCTCCAGCCGGACGAGGCCGACGTTCACCTCCGGGTCCGTCACCGCCACCACCAGGAGGTCTCCCTGGGCCGGGACGGCCATCAGGCCGCCGCCCTCGGCCCGGAGGTGCACGAACGCGGGCGCGGTGCGCCCGGCCGCCTCGGTGGCCCGCGTCAGACGCGCCAGGACTCCGGCGGTCAGGGCGGCCACCGCCGCACCGTCGATGCCCTCCATGGAGGATTCCGCCACGACCAGGCCTTCCTCCGACGAGACGATCATGGCGCCACGGACGCCCCGGACACGGGTGATGGCCTCCAGGGAGGCGACGATATCCATCTTCATGCGGCGCCCTCCAGCCACCGCCGGGCGGCCTCCGACGCGCGTTCGGCCTGCAGCGCCAGCCGGCCGATGGGCACGCTGCTGTCGCGCACAAGCAGGAGCAGCGATTCCGTCGTCGGCGCACAGAGGAAGAGGTTCGCGTCCGACGTCTCGGCCGCGACACTGCTCCACGGCCCGAGCGACAGCAGCCGGGCGGCGCGCTCGGCGTCCCGGAAGACGCCCGCGAGGTGAGCCGCCACGGCATCGCCGACCGCTGTCCCGTCCGGTGACGACAGTCCGCCGCCAACCCGCAGTCCCTGGGCATCGAGGAGCAGGAGGCCATCCTGCGCCCCTTCCAGTCCCTCGAACACGGCCCTCCGAACCTCGGCGGCCCCGGCCTCCGCGGGCGGGACAACCTCCTCGACCGGAGCGACCGGCGCAGCGGCGGAACCGGCCGAGCCCGGCAGGGCCAGCGCCTCACGTACCCTGGCCACCGCTGCGGCCACCCCCTCGGCACCGGGATCGGCGGCCAGCGCCAGCTCGAGGTGTTCGAGTGCCTGGGGCAGTTCACCGGCCACGTAGTAGAGGAACCCGATACCCTTGTGGGCGCCCGCGTGACCACTGTCGAGGCGCAGCGCGATGTCCCACTCGTCGAACGCCCGCTCCAGATCGCCCTGGTCGCCCAGGATGCGAGCCAGGAGGTCGTGGGCATCCGCCAGCTCCGGGTACCGGGTCAGACCCGCGATCGCGACCTTCTCGGCGGCGTCCAGCTGGCCGCGCCGCCGGAGCGCCTCGCCCAGCGGGAGAAAGACCAGGCTCGAGGGATCGGCCGCGAGTTGGCTGGTCAGGACGCGAATGTCTTCAGTGCTCACGGCGTCCTCCCAGTCCATCCTTGAGGGTCGTCACGGCGGCGCGCCAGCGGCGCACCGTATCCTCCCGCCCCCGCTCGCTGTCGGGGAGGGTCTGCAGCGCCTCCCAGCGCGCCCAGGCCTCGAGCGCCGCGCCGAATTGCGCCCGGCCCGCCTCGGCAAGGCCCAGGAGGCGGAGCGCCGCGGGCATGTCCGGCTCGCAGTGGAGCGCCTGATTCAGGCGGAGCACCGCCTCGTCGTAGCGCACTTCCTGGAGCAGCACGCGGCCAAGCATCAGGTGGGCCGCGGCCTCCTCGGGAAAGGCGAGCACTGCCTCCTCCGCAGTGAACCGGGCGCGCGCCACCTCACCGAGGAGCAGCGCTTCCTCCGCGGAGGCGATGAGCACGGCGAGGTCCTGCACCGGGGGCTCGCCATCACGGGCAAGGGCATTCGGCTCGGAGACCGCGATCACCCCCGCCGAGGCCAGGCCGAAGAGCGTCCGGGCCACATCGAAATCGGACCGGCCGAGCCGGGCCGCCATCGACCGGACGTCGGTGACGCCGTCGATCCCGGCGAGCACCTCCCACTCGAAGGGGAGCAGGTCGAGCTGTCCCCCGTCGTCGTCGGGTGTGCCGGTGAAGTACGGGACGACGCCCAGGTGCGGGACTTTCGGCTCGATGCGGGACCACTCGTCGATCCGCCGGGCCGCTTCCATCAGGAGCGACTCGGTCGGAATCCTGATCGTCGCCTCGCCGAGCGCCTCGGGCAATGGACCGTCCTCGAACGAAAAATAGCCCTCCGACCAGCTCATCAGCTCAAAGATGACCTCCTCGACCTGGGCGCGGATCTGGCGCTCGAGTTCCTTCCGGGACAGGGCGCCCATTTCAACCAGGATATCCCCGAAGCGGTGTCCGGGGCGGGTCCGCTGGATGGCCGCGGCGCGGGTCACGTCGTCCTCGTGCACCTTGCCGATGCGGACCAGCATGGCGCCGAGCTGATGCGGATTGCTGCGGATTTCCGCGGCGATGACCCCGCCCGCGTCGAAATAGACCACGCCGGCGTTCTGCCGGAGTTCCGACGTGACACGCAGCACTCCCGTCTTCCGTCCCAGGTCGAGCAGCTGGAAGACGTCGTGGATCTGCAGTTCCTTCAGTGGTCCTTCGATCGGCACCGGCTACTCCACCGCGGCGGTGAAGATGTGCACCAGGTCGCGCGTCGAGCGCAGCTGGTTGCGGGCGGCCGAGGCGAGCGCGCCGCCGGGATCGGCGCGCACCACCGCCTCCCACTGGTCGGAGGCCTCCCGGTAGCGGCGCATCCGGACCAGCGCCGCGCCGTACGCGAGCCGAGCCGCGCCCGCCTCCGGGTCGAACCGCAACACGCGCTCGAAGGCCTCGATCGCCTTCTCGGGACGGCCGTCCTCGAGGAGCAGTTCGCCGAGCAGGGTCAGCGCCTCCAGGTCCCATGGATCGGCGCCAAGCAGCGTGATCAGCGGACCCATCGCCGTCTTCGGGGTGTCGATCCGCCGGAGCAGTTTCGCGAGGGCCCGGGCCGCCTCGGAGTAGGTCGGCAGCAGGTTGAGGGCGCGCTGGTAGGCGAGGCGGGCACCGGTCCAGTTTTCCCGCTCCTCCTCCAGCGTGCCCAGTTCCAGCCAGACCTGCACGAGCCCGCTGTCGAGCTGGAGCGCGGCCTGATAGGCATCGAGCGCGGCTTCCCGCTCCCCGAGGCGGCGGGACACCCCGGCCTGCAGCTGCAGCAGGTCGGCCCGGCCCGGCGCGCGCGCCTGGGCTTCGCGGAGCGCGTC
>DAOLIZ010000043.1:0-18181 GCA_035328285.1 Gemmatimonadales bacterium | reverse complement strand
CGCGCGAGGATGCGGGCCGACGGGAGCACCTCCTCGGAGTCCACCGACCCGTCGAGCGACACCAGCAGCTTCTTGAACGCCGTGTGCCGGCTGGTCCAGGCGTCGGTCGGCCGGATGATGAGCACCGGCAGCTCGGTCTGCCGAACCACGGCGGTGGCAATGTTCCGGCCCAGGAGTCGGTCCACCCGGGATCGGCCGTGCGTGGCCATCACGATCACGTCGGCATTGCTCTCGATGCCGTGCCGGCCGATTTCCTCCGGGATGTTCCCACTGCGCATGCTGATGCCCGCCTTCACGCCGCGCTGCCGCAACGTTTCGGCCAGCCGGTTGAGGTAGTTCTCGGTGGCGGAGCGTGACTCTGCCGGCTCGCCGTTGCCCTCGGATCGTCCGGACTTCACCGACATCAGGTCGATCCGGCCGTCCACGGTCCGGGCGAGCAGCTCTGCGACCGGGAGCGCCTGCTCCGCCAGCGCGGACCCGTCGAGCGGGACCATGATTCGCTCGACGCCGAAGTCGCCGTCGGGGAGGTCGTCCCGCTGGAACGGAAGCAGGTACTGCGCGGTGAAGAACCGGCCCAGGTGCTCGTCGAGCGGCTTCGGGGCGCCGAGCCGGGCGCGGAACCGGCTGAACACCAGGTAGAGCGCCGGGATGAAGAGGAGGTAGGTCCAGGCCCCCTCGAAGAATCGCTCCTCGAAGATGATGACGGTGGCGGCGGTGGTGAGGATGGCGGCCACGATGGTGCCCGCGAGGGTCGCCGCCGCGCCCGGAGAGAACTGCGCCCGCATCTGCCGGAGGAGACGCTTGGCGGCCGCCCACCCGGTCATGCTGAGGAGGATGAACACCCCCGCCGCGTAGATGGCGAGGTAGGTCTCCTCGTGGGTGCCGAAGGCCAGGAAGCAGAGGGCCACGATGCCGACCTCGACCCAGACCGGCTTGTCGGCCACGTCGAACCGGTTGCGGATGCCGAGCGCGGCAGGGATGTAGTGCCGGTAGCGGAGGCCGAGCGCCAGGTTCTGGATGCCCTGGGCGCTGGCGGCGGCGGCGGAGGCGAGCACCAGCACGCCGATCAGGGTCCCGATCCACGGCAGCGGCGACGGCAGCAGGTGGTCCATCGTCTGGGTGAACACCGAGACGTGGGTGTCGCTCACATCCGCCTCGGCCAGGATGGCGGGCCCGACGATCAGCATCGTGAGGCAGGTGGTGCCCATGATGATGATGAGGCTGCCGAACGCCTTCTTGCTCCGCTCCGCGCTGGTGCCGTCGTAGGCGGCCACCAGGTTGGCGAAGATTTCGATGCCGGTCATCAGCGCCAGGATGCGCGCGTAGCCGGCCAGCGTGAAGTGCAGGTAGTCGGGGTGGAACGCGCGCACATCGAAGGAGGGGAGGTGAAATCCGCGCTGCCAGATGGTGGCGCCGATCATCGTCCACAGGAGGAGGAGGACAGCCAGCGTGGCCGGCCCGAAGGCTCGGGCGGCCGTTTTCGGACCGCGGTTGACCAGCCAGCCGATGCCGATGCTGATCAGGACCGCCGCGATCGTCCGGAAGGGAAGCCCCCCGATGCTGTCGTTGAGCGCGGGGGCGCGGTCGGCCATGAAGGTGACCAGCGCCGCGATGCTGACCAGGAAGGTCAGGGTATACTCGACGAAGGTGATGCCGGCGTTCACCTTGACCGCCCACGACCCGAACTCCTCCTCGGTGAGCCCGCTGCCGCCGCTCCCGTCCACCACCCAGCGCATGACCAGCCGGTACATCGCGCTCACCATCACCACGGTGAACACGACCATCCAGATGCTGGCGCCGAAGGTGACCTCGGCGACGCCCGCAACGATGATCAGCTTGAGAAAGGGGCCGAAGACGTAGAGCGGCGAGGTGGCCGGGTCACCGCCGCCGGCGAGGGCTCCCTGGAAGGCGTTGCTCAAGCGGTGAGAGACGTGTGCCATGCTGTGCCTCGGCCGACAGCACCCGTGCGGCCGGCTCGACGGAGGGGAGGGAAGTCGGTGGTTGGTGTGGGCTGCGTGAACCGATGGGAAGATAGCGCGGTGGAGGGAGGCCCGCGTCGTTCGATGCTTCGCGTTCCCAGGTCGGGACCAACCAGCCGGGTCAAGAGGGCGGCCGCCCCGGCGAGCAGGGGGATCTGCAGTGGCAGTGGCGACTGGCCGACGGACTGCACGGGAGTCTCCGCTCCATTCCTTTGGGACAGCAGGGAAGTTGGGGCTTGTGAAATGTTCTGTATAACACATATTTTTCGGTACATTCATCTCATATACAGAACGATATGCACCCGACCAGCCCGCGGCTCAACTACCACCACCTGCACTACTTCTGGGCTGTTGCCCGGGAAGGCAACCTCACGCGCGCGGCGCGCCGGCTCGGCGTGGCGCAATCGGCGCTGTCCACCCAGATCAAGACACTCGAGGAGCGGCTCGGCCAGGCGCTCTTTGTCCGGCAGGGGCGGACCCTCGTGCTCAGCGAGGCGGGGCGCATCGCGCTGGAGTACGCCGACACCATCGTGGGTGCCGGCGACGAGCTGGTGGCCACGTTGCGCGAAGGGCGGCGGCGGGAACGGCTGGTGCTCCGGGTGGGGGCGGTGGCCACCCTCTCGCGCAACTTCCAGGAGGCGTTCCTCGCCCCGGTCCTGGGGTCGCCAGACGTCGTCCTGATGCTGCAGTCGGGGTCGCTGCGCGAACTCCTGGCCCGCCTGGCCAGCCATACCGTCGACCTCGTCCTGGCGAATCGCCGGGTGCAGGAAGACACCGGGACGGCCTGGCGATGCCGGCGGATCGCGCGGCAGCAGGTGAGCCTGGTCGGTCCCCGGCGGCGCCGGCGCCGGTTCCGGTTTCCCGAGGACCTCGCCGATACGCCGCTCGTCCTGCCCAGCCGCGAGCACGAGTTCCGGTCGGCCTTCGATCTGATTTGCGAAGAGCGGGGTATCACGCTGTCGGTGGTGGCTGAGGTCGACGACATGGCCATGCTCCGGCTCCTGGCGCGCGACCTCGGCGCGGTGGCCCTGGTGCCGACGGTGGTGGTGCGGGATGAGCTGCAGTCGGGAGCGCTTCACGAGTACTGTACGGTGCCCGATCTCTACGAGGAGTTCTTCGCGCTCACCGTGCGGCGCCAGTTCCAGCACCCGCTGCTCCGCTCGCTGCTCGACCGTCCCGAATCGGCGGTCCTGGCCACCGCCTAGCGGCGTCGCTCGCAATCGATCGCTTCAACATGGAGGCCCGGCAGCACGAATGCATGAGACCTTTGACGGCGAGATCCTGGCGTTCTCCGCCCGGGACCGGGGGGCGACGGCCGTCGGTCCCCGCCTCGGGATCGTGGGTGGCGGTCAGCTGGCGCGCATGACGGCGATGGCGGCCCTGCAGCTCGGCTGCGACGTCCTCGTGCTCGAGCCCAACCGGTACAGCCCCGCGGCCACGCTGGGCACCCACTCGCTGGTCGCCGACTGGAACGACCCCGCCGCGCTCCAGGCGCTGGCCGATGGCGCCGACGTGATCACGCTCGAGAATGAATTCGTGGATGCCGGGGCCCTCGCGGCGCTCGAGGCGCGCGGGCACCTGGTGCTGCCCTCGGCCCGCGCGATCGGCCTCGTGCAGGACAAGCTTCGGCAGAAGGAGGCGCTCGCGGCCGCCGGCCTGCCAATTCCCCGGCTGGCCGCCGCGTCTAGCCCTGCCGATGTCGTCGCCGCCGGCGAGGCGTGGGGCTGGCCCCTCCTGCTGAAGGCCCGCCGTAACGGGTACGACGGCAAGGGGAACGTCACTGTCCGCTCGGCCGCGGAGGTGCCGGCAGGGTGGGAGCGTCTGGGCGGCGACACGGGGAACGGGCTCTTCGTGGAGGAGTACTGCGAGTTCACGGCGGAGCTGGCGCTGATCGTGGTTCGCGGGCGGAACGGCGAGTCGGCACGGTACCCCGTGGTGGAGACCGTTCAGCGCAACCATGTCTGCCACCTGGTGCGCGTGCCGGCGGCCGTGCCGGCGGCCATCGCCGAGCGCGCGGCGGCCATCGCCGAACGCGCGGTGGAGGCGACGGGCCTGGTCGGGGCGGTGGGGGTCGAGATGTTCCTGCTGCCGGATGACCGCCTCGTGCTCAACGAACTCGCGCCGCGGGTGCACAATTCGGGGCACTACACCATCGAAGGATGCGAGAGTTCCCAGTTCGAGAACCATGTGCGTGCCGTCCTGGGCTGGCCCCTCGGCTCGACGCATCTCCTCGCACCCGCCACCGTCATGGTCAACCTGCTGGGCGCGCACCGCAGCCCTGGCCGGCCTGTCGGGCTGGAGCAGGCGCTGGCGGTGCCCGGCGCCCATGTGCACCTCTACGGCAAGGCGATGAGCGGACCAGGGCGGAAGATGGGCCACGTGACCGCCGTCGGTGCCGACCTGGCCGAGGTGGAAGCCCGCGCGTCGCGCGCGGCCGCCGCCATTCATTTCGGGGAGGAAACAGCATGAAGCGCCGGACACCGCTGGTCGCCATTCTCATGGGCAGTGATTCGGACTGGCCGACGCTCCAGCCGGCCGCGGAGGCCTGCGCGGAATTCGGGGTCGCCACCGAGGTCCGCGTGGTGTCGGCCCACCGGACGCCCGATGACATGGCGCGTTTCGCGAAATCGGCCTATCGGCGCGGCCTGCGGGTGCTGATCGCCGGCGCCGGTGGTGCGGCGCACCTGCCGGGAATGCTGGCCAGCCACACGCCGCTCCCGGTCATCGGTGTGCCCGTGGAGGCGACCAGCCTGCAGGGGCTCGACGCGCTGCTCTCGATCGTCCAGATGCCGGCCGGCGTTCCCGTGGCCACGGTTGCCGTCGGGGGCGGCCGCAACGCCGGGCTGCTGGCGGTCCAGATGCTCGCCACCGGGGACGCGGCGCTCTACCGGCGCCTGGTGCGGTTCAAGCAGACGCTCGCCCGCGCGTCGCGCGCGAAGAACCGCCGCCTGCAGACGCTGCCCAGCGCCTCCATGTAGGTCGGCGCGAAGCCCGCCCGCGTGCAGCGATGCGTGGGCTCAGCTGCGCGAGGCCGCCGGCCCGGCTGCCGTGTTGTACAGCCACGCGAGGATGAGGCCGGCGGCGGCCCCGTCAACCAGTCCGTAGAGGGCGCCGACGATGACGCTCCCGAACCCACCAACCTCGTAGCCGGGGTAAATGGACGAGACGACATCGAGGAAGGCACCGCCGTAGCCCGGCCAGGCCAGGTGGGCCGCTCCGGCAAACAGGACGGCACCGCCCCAGAGCAGGCCGCCCGCGATGGCGAGCGCTTTGAGATCCAGACGCATGTTGCCTCCTGGCAGAATGAACGTCACTCACCCCAGGTCTTCGTCACGGAGACCGAGAGTATTCGATCCAATCCCGGATAGGCCCGGTCGAGGTAGGCGCGGCCGGCGGCCATGATCGAGTCCCACTGCTGCAGGGGGGCGTTCCCGTACTGCCGGTTCAGCGACTCGAGCACCGGCATGCCTTCGATCACCTCCGCGATCGGCGGAAATCCCACCACACCCTCGTAGCTGACCGTGTCGAGGCTCGTGTTCGGCGTCAGGTTGATGGCGAGCTCCACCGTGCGCGAGTCGGGCCCGGCACGGGCAAAGCCGACCGTCCCCGTGCCGTTCGGGTGCCGGACCGGTTCGTCGGGGATGCCGGTGCTGTCCCACGCCTGGTTGACCCCGGCGCTGTTGCCGACGCCGAACTGCACCACGTACCCGCCCCTGAAGCTCGCGGTCGGCCCGACCCTGTAGATCACGACGCCATCGTAGTAGCGGCCCATGGCGAGGTGATAGAGCCGGTCGACGCCGAGCGGCGACCAGTTGCGGTGCGCCTTCAGCACCACACGTCCCTTGGTCGTCTCGAAAGTGACCAGAAAACTGTCTGGTGCGGGCTGCGCGAGCGGGAGCTGGGAGGGCAGGGGCTGGGTCTGTGCTGTGAGGCTTGGGATCGCGGGGCCGAGGCACAGCACGCCCGCGAACCAGAGTGCCCGGCGACTCATGCTCCGCCCTCCCCCGCGGCCGCCTGGGGCGGCGGGTCAGGCCGGAACCCGCCGTACTCGACGACGAGGTCCATCGCCCGGGCAAAGTTGGTCCGTCGGTAGTGGATCGGGATCCAGGCGCTCCGGTTCCCGATCAGCACGCGTACGCGCCGACGGCGCGGCTGGTTCTGGAGCCAGAGCTGCTGGTGCCACGGGATCTGTCGCCGTGCCCCGTCGGGCCAGATCTCCGCGATGCCGAAGCGCGACACCTCGAGCCAGGTGTCGAGGTAGCGCCGCCAGCGCATCAGGAAGTGGAGGCCCGCCAGCCCCCCGACGCCTTCGACCAGCAGGATCCCGGCGTTCCACCAGGCGGGGAGTGCGAGCCGCTGGGTGCCGACGAAGAACGCGGCGACCACGCTGGCCGCCAGCCAGTACTGGATCGTGGCCTCCCGCTTCAGGCTGTCGGCAAAGCCGAATGCGTCCGCCACGCCAGGGATGTACGAGGCAAGGTCGCGGGCCAGGTCCCGCTCCAGTCGTGCGCGGTAGCCGGGGTGCGGAAAGGCCCGGATGATCTCGGCGTGCCGCTCGGGATGCATCTCGCGCAGGGCGCGAAGGTTCCGGCGATGGTACCAGGCGTCGAGCGCCTTGAAGCTCCCTACCAGCAGTCCGAGGAGGAGCACCAGTGTGGCGGTGATGGCAGTGGCCGCGGAGGAGGTCCCCGAGCCGACGAACATGAGCATCGCCAGGATGACCGCCACTGCCTGCTCGCGGAGCGATGACGCGACCGTGTCCGGCCAGCCAACGCGATACGTGCCCTTCCCTTCGGCCAGCGTGGCCAGTGCGGCGGCGGCGGCTTCCGGGCGGGGGGTCCCTCGGCGCTCCGCCAGGAGGAGCTGGATCCGGATCGCCTCGAGCCGCGGGTCATCGATCGGGTCGAAGACGAACAACTCCCAGGCGAGCCGGCCGGCGCCGCCGTCCGCGACGGCCTGGAGGAAGTCGGCCACCTCCTCCTCGGTACGCTGCACCCTGAGGTGGAAGCGGAGCGCCACGGTATCGACGAGCAGGGCAATCAGGAAGGCGGCGGGGAAGAGGTAGGCGACGATGGTGGCGCCGCGGGCGCGGAAGAGCCAGATGGCCAGCAGCGCGAGGGCCGCGAACACGACCCCTCCCGCCACGGCGCGGCTCGGTCGGACGGCGCGCCGCCAGGCGGCGTGGCCCCGGTACCGGAAGAACAGGCGGGCCCAGACCATGCAGAGCGCGAAGTACAGCACGCTGGCGGAGAGCGCCACGCGCCACTGGACGGGAGGGAGGGCGATGTAGAGCGCGACGAGCGCCACGGCCCCGCCGTAGAGGGCCACCCGGAACCGGAACCTGGTCGCTGGAGTCGGAACCATGACGCCTAGGTTACGGTCCGGCGGGGGTCTCGTCCAGTCGGTCGATGCGGGGAGGGAGCGGGGGAGCCGGCCTCAGGCGGCGTAGCGGAGCACCGCCACCACGTGGCAGGCGGTGCCGGCCAGCACGAAGAGGTGCCAGACGAAATGCCGGTAGGGGAGGCGGCTCGCGGCATAGAAGCCGACGCCGGCGGTGTACGCGAGGCCCCCGGCGGCCAGCCAGAGCAGGCCAGGGACCGGGACGGCCTCCAGGAAGGGCTTGGCCGCGACAATGATGAGCCAGCCCATCCCCAGGTAGAGCGCGGTCGAGAAGCGCGGATACCGGATGCCGCCCCGCGCCTTCAGGACGATCCCGAAGATGGCCAGCACCCAGACCGCACCCAGCAGGGACCACCCGATGGGGCCGCGCAGGACGCCGAGCATGAACGGCGTGTAGGTGCCGGCGATCAGCAGGTAGATGGCGCCGTGATCGAGCACCCGGAAGATCTGCTTGGCGCGGGCCGGGGTGAGGGCGTGGTAGAGGGTCGAGGTCAGGTAGAGGAGAACGGCGCTCACCCCGAACACCAGCGCGCCGACCAGGGCCGCGGAGCCATGCTGCAGCGCATTGACCGCGAGCACCGGCAGGACGGCCACGGCCGCGACGAACCCGACGCCGTGGCTCACGCTGTTGGCGATTTCCTCTCCGCGGGATTGCGCGCGATGCACTCAGCCCTCCCCGTGCGGCCGGAGCGGGCCGAGGAGCACCGCCCACAGGCCATCCCGGCCCAGCATGCGCACCGCTTCCGACGCCAGCGCATAGATGAACAGGAGCGTGTAGAGCCACATGTGGATGACGAGGAACCGCGCCTCCGAGAAGTTGGCCACCGCGCGCCGAACGGCGGCGCCCAGGTCGCCATGCTTCAGCAGCACCGGGACCAGTTCCTCCAGTTCCCGGAAGAGCAGCGCCACGGTGCCGTAGAGCACGGTCTTCCACAGCAGGTTGTACAGCAGGCGGGTCGAGAAGAGCCGGGCGAGCGCGGTGTGGTCCATGATCAGGATGGCCTTGGCCACGATGATCGCCGACACCGTGGCGATGGCGCTGCCCGTGGCGGTGATATGGTAGTTGTTCAGCAGCAGCGCCTTGGTGAGCGAAAGCATGTGGAAGGCGATCAGGAAGAAGATCATCGCCGGGGTCATCTCCCGCAGTTCCTTCCACAGCCACGCCATTGCCTTGCCCATCAGGATGCCCTCGTCATGACGGGGGTGGTCCGCCGGGATGCGCCCGGCACGCCGGCGGCTGTGCGACGCTCCACGCGATCGTCGCGATCCGCCATCCCGCCTCCGCTCGGAGGAGGGTGAACACATCGACGCCGCAGTGCGACCAGGCGCCGTCGAGGTAGAAATCGTAGGGCAGCCAGACCACGGCGATCGGACCGGAGATCATGACCTGGGGATCGAACCCCCGCTCCGTAAACTTCCGGTCGGATTGCATGGCGCGCTCCGCCGCCCGCGTGCGAGACCTGGTCCACGCCTTGCCGTCGCGCTCCCCGGCCGAAAAGGTCACGGCGGAATCCAGCATCAGGTCGGTCAGCGCGACGAAGTCGTTCCGGCTGATGGTGGCCAGCGCCGAATCGGCGAGGGCGAGCACCTGCGCGCGGTCGTCCGCAGGTGCCTGGGCGGTGGCCGGCGACAGGGAGCCGGAGACCGCGAAGATCAGCGCGAGGGACGAGCCGAGGCGCGTCCCGGTCACGGAGCCCCGGGGGCCGGCGGCATCGGCACCGAGGCGTGGTCCATGATGTAGACCCACTTCCCGTCGCGCATCGCCTTCACGTCGGAATACCGCCCCTGCAGTACCGTGGCGGTGCCGTCGCCGGTCGGGACGGTCATGGTCCAGTCGCCCCAGCCCAGGACCACGTCGCCCTGGGGAATGTTCTGCGGGTTCTGGAAGCTCAACTGTGCGCCCGGCATGGCGGCGAACGTCGCCTCCCACCCCGCCTTCGGTCCCTCCCAGCCGGTGCCCCCCATCCCGTCGAGCCCGATGCTCACCAGCTCGGGGCTGTTCCAGTACGTCGCCATGAGGGCGTTCACGTCGCCCTTGTTGAAGGCATCGAGGAACGCCTGGTCGACGGCGTTGGCCGCGGCCACCATGGCCTCGGGGGTCGGGCCCTTGGGGGCGCAGGCGCCCACCAGCAGGAGCGCGGTGAGGACGGTGGTGGTGCGGGCGATCAGTCGCATGGGCACACTCTCAGTCGGATGGGGACGGGGAGGGGAATGCGCGTCGGCGCACGGCGGAATTCGTCACGTCCGCCAGGACTCCGGCACGTTCTGGATGGTAGCAAGGTATTCCGCGGTCGTCGGCCGTGCCAGCAGGAGGTTGGTGTCGGCGTCGCTCGGCAGGGTGTCGGGTCCGGTGACTTTCCGTCCGGTGGCCAGGTTGACGGTGACGAACCGCATCGTGCCGAAGGCCCGCGCGGCCCGGTCCCCCTCGTCCACGATCACGAACCGGGCGTGGAAACCGTCGGTCTCGAGCTGGAAACCCCAGCTGGCGACCTCGAGGAACTCTCCCACGAACGCTGGGGCCACGAACTCGATCTGCAGCTCCCGGAGGACGTAACCGACCTTGAGCGCCCTGGCCCAGTGACCGACGTCGCAGCGGAGCTGGTCCTTGAGCGCCTCGACGCGGTGCCCCATCACGAGGCTCACATATTCGCCGGAATTCAGGTGACCGTAGGGGTCCGCCTGGGGGAACTTGACCCGCTCCCGGGTGGTCAGCACCCGGTTCATGAAATCGGACAGCTGGAGGTCGATCATCGTGGGGTTCCCCGCGCGGCGCGGCGCGTGACATGGGCAGTCGGCAAATCAGCCCACTGATCCCGTGGGCGATCAAACCTACGGCCGGTGCCCGCCCGAGTCGAGTCGGTGGCACCCCGGCATCCCGCCCGGGGGCGAAACCGGCGGAAACCGCCCCGCGTACCGAGAGAAGCTGGGCGCGACGCATGTCGCGCCCCGGCCCTCCCCTTCCGGAGACTCCCGTGATCCGCAGCAGGCACGCACGCTGGCTGGTGGCCCTTGCGGTGCCCACCCTCGTCCCCGGGCTCGCCGCCCAGTCGCCGATGTTCCGCGGCGGCCCCGCGCACCTCGGCGTCTACGACTCGCCGCCGCCGTCGCTCCAGGTGCTGGCCTGGAAGTTCAAGACGGGAGGACGGGTCATCTCCACGCCGGCGGTGGTGGGTGACGTGGTGTATGTCGGGAGCACCGACGGAATCCTGTACGCCATCAACCGGACGGACGGGACCCCGCGCTGGACGTTCGAGACCGGCGGGCCGATTGCGTCGTCGCCGGCCGTGAGTGGCGACCTCGTCTATATCTCGAGCCTCGACGGCAACATCTATGCGGTCGAGGCGGCCACCGGTACCAAGCGGTGGGAGTTCGCGACCGAGGGGGAACGCCGCTTCACCGCGCCAGGGATCCATGGGGCGATTCCCCGCACCGAACGAATGCCCGATCCCTTCGACGTCTTTCTCTCCTCGCCGACGGTGGCGGGAGGCACCCTCTATATCGGCAGCGGCGACCAGCACATCTATGCCCTCGACGCGGCCACGGGAGCGCTGCGGTGGTCCTTCGCGACCGGCGATGTCGTGCACGCCTCCCCCGCCGTGGTGGACGGGGTCGTGTACATCGGCAGCTGGGATCGCAATCTCTACGCGCTCGACGCCGCCACCGGAACCGAGCGGTGGCACTACACCACCGGCAACGACACCACCATTTACAACCAGATCGGGATCGCGAGCTCGGCGGCGGTGGTGGACGGGCTCGTGTTCGTCGGCGGGCGCGACGGGCACTTCCACGTGGTCGACGCGAAGACCGGGACACTCCGGTGGACGCACGACAACAAGGGGGGCTGGACGATCGCGTCACCCGCGGTGAAAGAGGGCGTGGTCTATTTTCCGACCTCGGATGGGCGCCGGTTCAAGGCGCTTGACGCCGCCACGGGGGCCGTGCGGATCGACCTCCAGAATCCCGCCATTTCGTTCTCGTCGCCGGCCATCGCGGGCAACGTGGCCTACTACGGGTCGTCCGACGGCTACCTCAATGCGGTGGACATCATCCACGGCACCCTCCTCGCCCGCTTCCAGACCGACGGCTCGAAGGAACACGGCGGTCCCTATACGGGGGAGGACGGCGTCTTTCGCGCCGGGCCGATGTATCCCGACCGCACGCTGGACGGAATGATGATCGGGATGCGCACGATGATGACGGTGGGATCGGTCCTCTCCTCGCCCGTCGTGGCCGGCGGGGTCGTGTATTTCGGGAGTACCGACGGGAACCTCTACGCCGTCAGGTAGGCTCGCGCCCCGCCGGCGGGGTGCTCAGGGCCACCACCCCCACCATCGGGCCGCCGCATACAGCAGCCCCAGGACGTACAGCGGGCCGAATATCTGCTTGTTCCAACGGGCGAGCCATTCCGGCAGGTAGATGTCGAAATTGGGCCGCCGGTCCTCCGTGAAGCGTGCCGCCATCGGGGTCAGCGGGCACCGCATCCGGTTGGCGACGAGCACGAGCACCTCCACCATCACCACCCCCGCAAGTCCCCACGCCCAGTCGAAGCGCCCGAGGCGGGCGGCGACGGGCACGCCGATGATGGCCGCGACGAAGAACACCCAGACCACCGTGTGCACCGTCTTGATCACCGTCAGGGAAGTCTCTGCCCGTGCCACACCGTCCTGTGCGCGGTCCCCGGTCGGCCTCGCGGCGTCGCCGTTGCCTGTCATCGGCACTCCATCGTCGTCCAGCTCCCGGTGATTGCGGCTGCGTCCAACGTGCGGCCTCGGCCGCAGGCGCGCCAGCCGTCTCCGGCCGTCCCTTGATGGGCCGAGATCCGCGGCACCTGCCGAGTTCACGCGGGTATCAGGGGAGACGGAGTTCCTGTTAAATTGCACGCAGGTACAGCGCGACACGGCATCGGTGCACCACGAGCATTCGCCGTGTCCTCAGCGGGTGGCGTTCATCACGCACGCACAATCGGAGCGAATCATGAAGGACAGTTCATCCAAGACCGCGGGCAAGTGCCCGGTCATGCACAGCGGGAGCCAGGGAACCACGGGCGGCGGCCGCTCGAACCGCGACTGGTGGCCCAACCAGCTCAACCTGGGGATGCTCCACCAGAACCCGCCCGCGGGCGACCCCATGGGGAGCGGGTTCAAGTACTCGGAGGAATTCAAGAAGCTCGATCTCGAGGCGCTCAAGCAGGACCTGTTCAAGCTGATGACGACGTCGCAGGACTGGTGGCCGGCCGACTACGGACACTACGGACCGCTCTTCATCCGGATGGCGTGGCACAGCGCGGGCACCTACCGCACCGGTGACGGCCGCGGCGGTGCCGGCTCGGGCACGCAGCGCTTCGCCCCCCTCAACAGCTGGCCCGACAACGGCAACCTCGACAAGGCACGCCGGCTCCTCTGGCCGATCAAGCAGAAGTACGGCAAGCAGATCTCCTGGGCCGACCTGATGGTCTTCGCGGGCAACTGCGCCATCGAGTCGATGGGGCTGAAGCCCTTCGGCTTCGGCGGCGGGCGGGAGGACGTCTGGGAGCCCGAGCAGGACATCTACTGGGGCGCCGAGGCGGAGTGGCTCGGCGACAAGCGCTATGCCGGCGACCGGGAACTCGAGAACCCGCTGGCGGCCGTGCAGATGGGGCTCATCTACGTGAACCCCGAGGGCCCGAACGGGAATCCTGATCCACTCGGCTCCGCCCGCGACATCCGCGAGACCTTTGCGCGCATGGCGATGAACGACGAGGAGACCGTGGCGCTGACCGCCGGCGGGCACACCTTCGGCAAGACCCACGGGGCGGGCGACCCCGCGCTGGTGGGCCCGGAACCCGAGGGCGCCAGCATCGAGGAGCAGGGGCTGGGCTGGAAGAACAGCTTCGGCACCGGCAAGGGCGATGACACCACCACCAGCGGCCTCGAAGGGGCGTGGACTCCGACGCCGACGCAGTGGGACAACAGCTATTTCGACACCCTGTTCGGCTACGAGTGGGAACTCACGAAGAGCCCGGCGGGCGCGCACCAGTGGAAGCCGAAGGACCCCGCGGCGGCGGCGACCGTGCCGGACGCGCACGACCCGTCGAAGCGTCACGCGCCGATGATGTCCACGGCCGACATGGCCATGCGGGAAGACCCGATCTACCGGGAAATCTCGAAGCGGTTCCAGAAGAACCCGGACCAGCTGGCCGAGGCCTTCACGCGGGCGTGGTACAAGCTCACGCACCGTGACATGGGTCCCCGGTCCCGGTACCTCGGTGCGCTGGTGCCCGACGAGGAGCTGATCTGGCAGGATCCCATCCCCGCGGTCAATCATCCGCTCGTCACTGCGAAGGACATCGCGGCCCTCAAGGCCAAGATCCTGGCGTCGGGGCTCTCCATCGCCCAGCTCGTCGAGACGGCCTGGGCGTCGGCCTCGACCTTCCGCGGTTCCGACAAGCGCGGCGGGGCCAACGGCGCGCGCATCCGCCTCGCGCCGCAGATGCACTGGGCCGTCAACCAGCCGGCCCGGCTGGCCCACGCGCTCGAGATCTACGAGACCATCCAGTCCGGGTTCAACGGCGCGCAGAAGGGCAGGAAGCGGGTGTCCCTGGCCGACCTGATCGTGCTGGGCGGATGCGCGGCCGTCGAGGCCGCGGCCAAGAAGGCGGGCGTCGACGTCACGGTGCCGTTCACGCCGGGGCGGATGGACGCCTCGCAGGAGCAGACGGATGTCGACTCGTTCGGCGTGCTCGAGCCGATCGCCGACGGGTTCCGGAACTACCAGAAGGCGGCCTACACCGTCTCGGCGGAGGAGCTGCTGGTGGACAAGGCGCAGCTCCTGACGCTCACCGCCCCCGAGATGACCGTCCTGGTCGGCGGCATGCGTGTCCTGAACGCCAACGCCGGGCAGTCGAAGCAGGGGGTCTTCACCGACCGTCCCGAGACGCTGACCAACGACTTCTTCGTGAACCTGCTCGACATGGGCACCACGTGGAAGGCGACGTCCGACGCCAAGGACGCGTTTGAAGGGCGCGACCGGGCGACGGGCAAGGTGAAGTGGACCGCCACGCGGGTGGACCTAGTCTTCGGGTCCAACTCCCAGCTCCGCGCGCTGGCGGAGGTGTACGCCGCCGACGATGCGAAGGAGAAGTTCGTGCGGGACTTCGTGGCGGCGTGGACCAAGGTGATGGACCTGGATCGCTTCGACCTGGCCTGAGCCGGGTTCAGCTGCTGCAACACGAAGGGTGGCGTCCCGGCGGAAGCCGGGACGCCACCCTTCTGCTCATTGCGCGCCGCCCCAGTCGCAGTATGGGGATTCGGCCCGCGCCTCGCGCTGAATGACGTGGTCCCGCGGGACGAATTCCGTGATGGCCGCCACGCCCTGGGCACAGAGCCCCCGGCCTTCCGCCACGCGCCCCGTGGCCAGGAGGAGCGCCGCGAACTGCATGCGCGCTCGCTGGAGCTCGGCGTGTCGTTCCCCGAACGCGTGCGCCATGTCGTCGATCGCCTCGCGCCACATCGCTTCCGCCCGCGCCGTCTCGCCACGCCGATAGGCGATCTTGGCCACCTGGGCCCGCGCCTGGGCGACCTCTCCATGATGCGGGCCGAGGGCCCGCTCCATCCGGGCCAGCATGTCCATGCGGGCGGCTTCCGCCTCGGCGAGCCGTCCCGCCCGTTCGTAGACCAGGGCCAGGACGCCCATCGAGCCCGCCGCGGCGGAGTGGTCGCGGCCCAGCTGCGCCTCGTTGATGGCGAGGGCACGTCGCGCCAGCGCCTCGGCCTCGGCGTAGTTCCCCCGCTGCGCCAGGTAGAGGGCGAGGCTGTGGAGGCCGTGAATGAGCGCGATGTGGCCGGTGCCCTGGCCGCGTTCGACCCGGGCGATCCCCTCGCGATACCATTTCTCCGCCTCGGGATCGTCCGGCCGGAGCCGCGCGATGTAGTCGCCAAGGTGGAACATGGAGTTGGCGGTGATGGGATCGTCTTCTCCGAGCGCGCGCTGTGCATCGGCGATCAGCATGCGCATCTCGGCCTCGCCGGCGGCGAGATCCCGCAACCGGATCCGGGCGATCAGCTTCTGGCGGGCCATGAACGTGCGCCGGTCGTCGGAGCCCACGGTACGGGTGTACACGTCCCGCGCCTCCACGTACAGCGACTCCGCCTCCGCTTCCCGCCCCCGGTACGGCATCAGGAAGGCCAGCCCCATCAGCGTTTCGGCCACTCGCACGTCGTTGTGGCCGTAGGCGGCCTCCTGCAGCGCCAGCGCCTCGCGATACCGGGCCTCCGAGGCGGCGTATTCCGATCGCTTGAGCAGCGACCAGGCGAGTGCCACGAGGCTCGGCGCCACCGCCGGGTCGTTCGGGCCAAGCGCCTCCCGCCGGAGCCCGAGGGCCTGCGCATGCAGTTCGCTTGATTTCTCGAGGTGACCAAGGCTTCCGAGGACCCGGCCCAGGGCGTCGAGCACGTCTGCCTGGACAATCGGATCTCCCCGGAGCTCCTCCACCCGCGCGAGCCCGACCTGGAGGATCGCGCGGCCGACGACCGTGTCGCCGCTGACGCGGGTCGGGTCGGCGCTCTCGATGAGGCTGAGCAGGAAACGGGAGACCTCCTCGGACCGGTCGCGCGCCTCCTCGGCGCGGTCCCGCTCGAGGCGGGCGCGCCGGGCCTGCCACAGCGTGGCCGTCAGGCCGGCGACCAGCGCCACCAGCGTGAGCGCCGCCCCCGTCACCAGCGTGCGGTGCCGCCTAACGAACCGAAGCATCCGCCGGCCCAGGCTGGCCGGTCCCGCGCGCACCGGCAGGTGCCCGAGCCAGTTCTCCAGGTCCTCCCGCAGCTGTTCCACGGAGGGGTACCGCTCTTCCGGCTCCTTCGCGAGGGCGCGCAGGATGACGTGGTCGAGGTCGCCGGCGATGGCCCTGGCCCGGTCCGGGTGCCCCGCCTCCCGGGCAGCCACCGAGGGCGGGTCGGGCATCCGGTCGCAGATCGCCTCGGTCAGGGCCGCGAGTGAACCATCGCCGAAGTCGTAGGGCGACCGACCGGCCAGCAGTTCGTACAACACCACGCCCAGGGCATAGACGTCGGTCAGGGTCGTCACCCGCCGCCGCTGCAGCTGCTCCGGGCTGGCGTACGCCGGGGTGAGCCAGGGAGCCGTCTCCCGGAGCGATGCCTCGCCCTGGTCGTCCAGCACCGTGGCGATGCCGAAGTCGAGCAGCTTGGTGGAGCCGTCGTCCGTGACGAGGATGTTGGCGGGCTTGAGGTCGCGGTGTACCACCAGCTGCTGGTGGGCGTATTCCACCGCGCGGCAGACGTCCACCATGAGTGCCACCCGCTCCCGGACGCCGAGTCCCGCCGCGTCGGCGTGCTCGCGCACCGGCGTGCCTTCCACGTACTCCATCGCGATATAGGGCTGGCCCGAGCCGGTGGTGCCCCCGTCGATGAAGCGCGCGATGCCAGGGTGCTCCAGCCGAGCCAGGATGCGGCGTTCGGCGGCCAGGGCCTGGGCCACCCGCGGGTCGGCGTAGTCGGGACGCATGAGCTTGAGGGCGACCCGCTGGGTGAAGCCGTCACCCGACCGCTCGGCGAGGTGCACGGTGCCCATGCCGCCGCGCCCGAGCTCGCGGAGCACCCGGTAGGGGCCCACCCACCGAAGGGTCACCGGTTCGGTGACGACCGGCGATTCCACGGTGTCGGGCAGCAGCCCCTCCGACTCGTGCTCGGCGAGCAGGGAGCGCACTTCGTCCGCGAGCGCGGGATCCGCACCACACGCCCGCGCCAGGTACTCCTCCCGCGCCGCGCCGGTGCGTTCGAGCGCGTCCAGCAGCACCTCCTGGATCCGGGCCCACCGTTCGGGCGTCACCGCTGGCCGGGTCACGCCCGCAACTCCCGGTTCAGCCAGGCGCGGGCGGCGGTCCATTCCCGCTTGACCGTCGCCGGGGAGATGCCGAGGGCGGCGGCGGCCTCCTCCACGTTCAGCCCCGCGAAGAAGCGCGCCTCCACCACCCTCGCCTGCCGCGGGCTCAGCGCCTCGAGCCGGGTGAGGGCCTCGTCGAGCGCCACCAGCTCCTCGGGGCGCTCCTCCGCCACCGTGAGGGCGTCGGCCAGCGGGAGTTTCACCGCCTCGCCGCCGCCGCGCTTGGCGGCGTTCCGGCTGCGCGCGTGGCTGATGAGCACCTGGCGCATGACCGGGCCGCAGACGCCGAAGAAGTGGGCCCGGCCCTTCCAGTCGATGCGGTCGAGCTGCACCAGCTTGAGGTAGGCCTCGTGGATGAGGGCGGTGGCGGAAAGGGTGTGGTCGGGGCGCTCGCGCCGCAACTCACGGCGTGCCATCGCGCGGAGCGCATCGTAGACGAGCGGAAAGAGCCGGTCGTGGGCGCCGGTGTCCCCCTGTGCCAGCTCGACGAGTGCCTGTGTGATGCCGGGATCGCCCATGGTCCCGCTCCGTCGGGAGGGTGCCTTCGAACATATATGCCGCCCGGCGCGCCGCGCCAGCGATGAGCCGCTTTGCCCCCATCCTGCGCCTTTGAAGGTATGGGCGGGGCTCGTGCGGGCTCCGCCTCCCACTCCACGAGAGGACTGACTGATGCAGGCCACCACGTTCATCGCGGCGGGTCCCCCCCGCCCGCCCGCGCGGCAGCTCAGGCTGGAGCGCGCCGCGCTCCGCACGCCGGCTCGCCCGTTCCACCCGGCGCTGGACGGGGAGCGCCGCTTCCTCGAGGCGCTCTTCACCGTCTCGCCCGCCGGGGCACGGCGACTGGGCCTGGGCGGGCCCGAGGCCTGGGCCGTCGCGGAGATCGCGCCCGCCGCCCCGCCCAGCACTCCCCCGCCAATGCCCATCGC
>DAOLIZ010000042.1:0-18380 GCA_035328285.1 Gemmatimonadales bacterium | reverse complement strand
CAGGGAGGCAGGGAGGCAGGGAGGCAGGGAGGCAGGGAGGCAGGGAGGCAGGGAGGCAGGGCAAGTTAGCTATTTGGGCGATTCGCGAGCCCCGATCGAATGGTACAGGCCCCAGGTGAGCATGCCGGCGTGGTCGCGCAGGGCTTCGATCTCGCCCCACTCTGCCGGGGTGGAATACCCAAGTTCTTTGGCCATAAGAAGATAGACCTGCACCTCAGCCAGCGAACCGAGCGCCATGTCCAAGAACCGCCTGAACTCACGGTTCCCACGCTTCGCCGACCCCTCGGCAATGTTTGCACTGACCGAGACCGCTGCTCGCCGCGCCTGCGAACTCAGCCCAAATCGCTCCTCTCGTGGCCAGTGGCTGGTTGCGCGGTAAATGGCCAGCGCCAAGGCATGGGCGGCCTGCCACGCCTTCAACGCCTCAAACCGCTTACCGTTTGCCGTTGCAACACTTGAGGAGGGCATGCGGAAAGATCGGAAGGCCAGTTACAGGCCTCATCACCCAATGTGCGCAGCGGGGATTGATGTATCTCAGCGAGTCGGCGCAGTCCGCGTATTCTGCCTCCCTGCCGCCCGGCCACCCTGCCAAACCTCGAGCAGCATCTGTTCGATCTGCTCGACCGGCATCGCTTTCGCGAACAAGTGCCCCTGCCCCAGTTCGCACCCCAGCGCGACGAGGGCCTCGCGCTGCTCGGCGACCTCCACGCCCTCGGCGATCGTCCGCAGCTTCAGCGTGTCGCCGAGGCCGATGATGGCCCGGGCCAGCGCCGACTTCTCGAGCCCCGCCCCGACATCGTCGATGAACGGCTTGGCGATCTTCAGGATATCAATGGGAAATCGCTGCAGGTAGCTGAGCGAGGAATACCCGGTGCCGAAGTCGTCGATCGCCAGCCCGACCCCAAGCGACTTCAGTCCCCGGAGCTGCTGCTGGGCCGAATCGGCCTGCTGCATCAGCACGCTCTCGGTGATTTCGAGGACCAGTGCCGAGGGGTCAACGCCCGTCGCACTCAGCGCCCGGCGCGCCTCGTGAACCAGGTCCGGCTCCTGCAGCTGCCGCCCCGAGAGGTTGACGCTCATCACCCAGTCGGCCCCGGGGTAGGCTTCCCGCCACCGGTGGATCTGCCCGCACGCCTCGCGAAGCACCCAGGCGCCCAGGCGGACGATCAACCCGGTTTCCTCCGCCAGCGGGACGAAGTGGCCCGGCAGCAGGTGACCGTACTTCGGGTGGTTCCACCGCACCAGCGCCTCGAACCCGAAGATGTCACCGGTCTGCAGGTGCATGACCGGCTGGTAATGGAGGACCAGTTCCTCGCGCTCGATCGCCCCGCGCAGCGCCGCCTCCATTTCGAGGCGGTGGCGGGAGTCCGCCACCATCTTGGACTCGTAGGTGGCGAAGCGGCCCTTCCCCTGCCGCTTGGCGGTGTACATCGCGAGGTCCGAGTTGCGCATCAGGTCGTCGGCACTCTCATCGCCCACCGCCGTGGCGATGCCGAAGCTGAGCGACACGTGCACCTCGTTGTGGCCCAGATGGAAGGGGGCCTGCATGGCGCCGGCCAGCCGGTCCACCAGGACCGCGGTGCCGTCGGCGCCCTGGACGTCCTCGATGAGGATGCCGAATTCGTCGCCGCCGAGCCGTGCCACGGTATCCGTGCTGCGGGCACAGGTCAGGAACCGCTCCGCGGCGAGCCGCAGCAGCCGGTCTCCCTCCGCGTGGCCAAGGCTGTCGTTCACCTTCTTGAAGTCATCGAGGTCGAGGTAGAGCACGGTCACCTCGCGACCCTGCCGGCGCGCGATGGCCAGGGCATGGCTGACCCGGTCGCGGAACAGCGCCCGGTTGGCCAGCCCGGTGAGCGAATCGTGGAACGCCTGGTGCACCAGCTCGTCGCGCAGGCGCTGGCGTTCGCTCACGTCCCGGATGTTCAGCACGATGCCGAGCACCGTCGGGTCGTCGATCAGGTTGGTCGCGATCGTCTCCGTGTGCAGCGCCGAGCCGTCGGGCTGTCGGAAACCCCACTCGATCGGCGCCGGCAGGCTGGAGGTCCGGCCGGCCTGGCGGAGGAAGGTGTCCGCGCGCGCCCGATCGTCGGCGACGAGCAGCGACTGGACCGGCAGCCCGAGCAGGCGCTCGGGATCGTGGCGCAGCACGCGTGCCGCCGAGGGGCTCACGTACTGGATGGTCCCCACCGCGTCCACCACGAGAATCACGTCGGAGGAATGCTGGACCAGGGAGCGGAACCGCGCCTCGTTGTGCCGTGCGGCCGTCTCGGCCAGCAAGCGGACGTTCTGCCGGACCGCCAGCAATTGTCGGACGACGACGAGACCAGTGATAACCAGCGCGCCGACCGCCAGCTGGGTGACCGGCTCCCGGCCGGGCTTGAACGCCTCAAAGAGCAGGAGGCCGAACGTGATCCCAACGGCCAGGTACGGCAGCGGGCTCAGCGGCTGGGAGCGGGGCTGGTACTCCTTGGTGCCCGCGGTTCGCGGAACCGGGCGCCGGCAGTAGAGCTCCGCGCTCGCGATCATCAGCAGGTACACCATCAGGTACACCGCGTCGATCAGGGTCGCGCCGCGCTCGCCGGTCTGTACCTGGATCAGGCCAAAGGTCAGGTCGGCGACGACGCTCAGGAGCACCCCGGCCACCAGCAGCCCGAAGGCCCAGCGGTTGCGGTCGATCGGGCCGCGCAGCAGCACCGAGGTGATGCCGAGCAGCACCAGCAGGCTGGCGAGGGGAAAGGCGTACGTGATGACGGTCGCCCCGATGCCGGCGACGAGCCCCGGCGCGCCCGGGCGGACCGTGAAGTACCAGATCATGACGCCGCCGCCGACCAATACCATGGCGGCGTCGATCACGAACTTCCACCACTCCAGGCGAATGCGGCGGGTCAGCGGGAAGGCGAGCAGCGCGGCGAGAAGCAGCAGGCTGTCGGAGAGGTAGAAGAGGTCGGCCCAGCTCACGGCGGGACTCTCGCCGCGCACCACAACGTAGTAGACCGAGATGCTGTTGCCGACCAGGACCGCCAGCGAGCCGACGCCCATCAGTCGCAGCGCACGGCGCACGCCGGGATCGAGGGTCATGCGCGTCGACGCCAGGAAGCAGAGCACGGCCAGGGTCAGGTTGAGCGGCATGAAGCCCGCGTTGCCGACCAGGTCACGCAGTGCGGCACTGCCGAGGCCCGACCGCTCCCAGAACAGATACCCGAGGCCGTAGACGGCCGTCAGGAACGCCGCCGGCCCGACGGGCGGAAATCCGCTCCGCCGGGTCCATCGATCCGGGGTGGCGCTCACGATCTCGGCGGTCGTCATCTGGTCGTAGGGTCCAAGGGCATTCCGCGGCCTTCAATTCGGGATTCTGCACGGTAAACCCGCCTCTGGCATCCATTTGTGACCGGAGGCAGGGGGCTTGTGGACCGATTCTCCTGCAAATCCGAAGCCTGATCTGGCCTGGAAGGCACCCTGCCGGATCGACCGGGAGCCCCCCTATACTCCGGGATGAACTCCCAGGACCTCCTTGCCGGCCTGCTGACCGTCGCGGTTGGAGCCATCTCCGGCGGGCTCACGAACGCGGTCGCCATCTGGATGCTCTTTCATCCCTACGAGCAGCGCGGCCGCTGGCCGCTGCGGCTGCACGGCGCGATCCCAAAGAACAAGGCGCGGCTGGCCAAGAGCATCGGCAAGACGGTCGGGGAGAAGCTCCTGACCCCTGCCGACCTCTCGCAGCGCCTCTCGGCGCCCGAGGTCCGGGCGGCCTTCGACGGCGCGCTGAGCGGCTTCCTCGATGAACTCCTGGAACAGGATCGAGGGCCGCTGGTCGACCTGATTCCCGCCGCCATGGCGACCGACCTCGACCGGTGGATCGACCAGATCGGGGAGCGGGTGGCGGATGAGCTGGCGAGCTACATGGCGGGCCCGGCGTTCGAGGCGCAAGCCGAGCGCTGGGTGGCCCACTGGCGTGCGGAATACGGCGATCGCCCCATCGGGGAACTGCTCACGGCCGACCGGCGGGGCGCGTTCGAGGAACGGGTGGATGGCTGGCTGCGCCAGTTCACGGAAGGGGAGGATCTCGAGGGCGCCCTCCGGCACTTCGTCGACGTGCAACTGGATCGACTTGGCCAGGACGATCAACCGCTGATCGACCGTCTGCCGCCCGGACTGGTCGGCACGGTCGAGGCCTCGATCAGCGACTACCTCCCGGTGGCCATCGAACGCATCGGCGCGGTCCTGTCCGACCCAGACTCCAAGGGGAAGATCCACCTCGCGCTCCGTACTGCCTTTGACCGGGCGGTGCGCGACCTGCTGCTGCACGAGCGCCTCCTGGCCAAGCTCGTCGTGACCGACCAGACCTTTACCCGGCTCCTCGATGGTCTGGAGCGTGAGGGGTTCGAGCGCTTTGCCGAGTCCCTGGCCACGCCCGAAATGCGCGGGCAGCTGACGCGCGCCGTCAACGACGGACTCGTGAGCTTCCTCCGGATTCCGCTCCGGGACCGCCTGGCGGGCATGGGCGCCGAGAAACAGGCCGCGCTGGCCGGGACGCTGGGCGACTGGCTCGTGAAGGTCGCACGCGACGACACCACGCAGGCGGTCGCGCGTCGCGCCCTGGGCCGCCTGCTCGATACCACGCAGCGCCGCACCTGGAACGATCTGCTCGGCGCGGTACCGCCAGCGCGGGTGGCTCGATTTGTCGCCGAGGCGGCGGGGGGACCGGACGGCCGCCGGTGGGTAGCCAATACCGCGCGCAGTGCGCTCCGCGCGCTCCTGCGTCGCCCCCTCGGCCGGCCTTCGATCTGGCTTGGCCCGGAGGCGACCGAACGGGCGAGGACCAGCATCCTGAACGCCGCCTGGGGATGGACCGAGCGGCAGGTGCCACGCGTCGTCGCCCAGTTCAAGGTGCAGGAGATGGTCGAACAGAAAGTGCTCGGCTTCTCGACGCAACGGATGGAAGAGATCATCCGCAACGTGACTCAGCGCGAGCTCACCCTCATCGTGCGGCTGGGGTATGTCCTCGGTGCGCTGGTGGGCCTGATCGCCTTCGGGATCAATCAGGCGCTGCGGTAGCCCGCTTCCGGTACCGGGCGCGTCCGGAGGATGACGGGACCCGACCCGCTCTCCCTACCGTGAGCAAGCGGGGGCGCGGGGCCCCCTCGACTCATCACGCCGGAGGGGCGCATGGGACTGATGCCGGAGCCACGGGAGCTGGAAGCAGACATCGAGAAGGCGGCTCAAGTGGCCGACGGGCTGGCCGAGGCGGTCGGGAAGGGGCCACGCCATGCCACCGCGGCGGCCCGAAAGCTGACGGACGAGGAACTGACGCTGGGGCTCGCCTTCCTGGCCCGCGTGATGGAAATCGCGGCGATGTCGTCGCGGGCACTGGCCGATGTCGAGCGCGAGCGCCAACGCGCCGGGGCCCGCCTGCGGCTCAACTAGGGGAGGGAATTCCAGCCGGCCCACGCCACCGGGGCAATGACCACCCGTGTCCCGGGATGCCCGGCGACGTCCATGGCATCAACCGTGGTGCGATAGCCCGCGCGCGGAAGTGCGCGGAGCCGGGCGCCGCTCCCGGCCATGAACCGATCGGCGGCGCGCTGGTCGTCCCAGGCGATGAGCCACACCAGGGCGGGCCCCTCCTCGCTCTGGTACAGACGGTAGCGGTCCCCGGCCCAGCCGATCGGAATGGTCGTGCTGACCACCTCGGCGCCGGCCAGATCGGCGGACAGCGTCGCAATCCCCATCTCCCCCATCACATCCGATTCGCCCGGCGCCGCCCCGACCGTGTCCAAGGGCACCTCGACCGGCATGTCATGCGCCGCGTAGCGTTGCGGGTGGAGCACCTGTTCGGTGGACACGGGGATCGCGGCCCCATAGGGCTGGCCGCCACCCGCATCGTTGCGCTCGTACCACCGGACAAACTCCGCCCCCTCGAGATACGGGAAGATCAGTCCCTCCTGCAGTACCCGCGGCGTCTCGGCGAAGACCTGCATCGAGCCCCGGGCGGTCCGCAGCTGCTCCCGGAAGGTTTCCCAGATCGCGTCGTCGCTGAGCAGGTCCTGCCCCGGCGCCATCATCGTCATCGACGCGAGCGTCGCCTGCCCCTCGAGCATGGCCTGCGCGGCGGCCAGCCGGTCGGAATCGCGGCGCTGGTGCATGATGGAGTCGAGGGCCAGGTAGTCGTACTGGAGGGCGTGGACCAGTTCATGGGCCAGGACAAACTTGAACTGGGCCGACTTCACGTCGCTCCCCTCGTACACAAACAGCGTGCCTGAATCGGGGTCGAAGAACCCCGCCACCTGCTCCTCATAGAGGGCAGTGAGCAGGCCGCGAATGTCGAGGCTGTCCGGCACCTGGCCGAGGAGGCGGTACACGTCGTGCATGGCGGTCAGGCGCTGGGGCGGGAGCTCCTCGTCGAGCTTGGTCGCAAGATAGGCGGCCACCTGCGCGCGCGACCGGACCGCGTAGCGCGGGGGCGCCTTGAAGGGGACGCCGACGGTCTGCTCCACGACCGGGCTCAGGCTGTCAACCAGGCGGCCGACCGCATCGCCCGACGCGCCCGGCGCCTCCCCACGGCAGGCGGCGAGGGCCGCCGCGCCGAGAAGCGCCGCGGCTACAGCCCGATGTAGGTGGTGTACCATGCGATGATGGCGGGGCCGGCAATCCAGGTGGCGACGGCGCCAACAGAGAGAAACACCCCGAACGGAACGAGTTTCTTCCGGCCGAGCAGGCTCAGCGGAAGGAAGATGAGGGTGCCAAGCAACGCGCCAAGGAAGATGGTCAGGAGGACGCCCTGCCAGCCGACGAAAGCGCCAACCATCGCCATCATCTTCACGTCGCCGCCTCCCATGGCCTCTTCCTTCAGGATCAGCTGCCCGGCGAAGCCGATGAGCCAGAGGATCCCGAACCCGGTGACCGCGCCGATGATGGCCGGAAGGAGCGTCGAGATGCCGCCGGCCAGGCCAAAAAGCAGCCCGATGGCCAACCCGCCCCAGGTGAATTCGTCGGGGATGATGTATTCGCGCGCATCCGTCAGCGCGATGCCAAGGAGGATCGTGAAGAACAGCGCGCCCCGAAGCCCTTCGATTTCGAGTGGGTAGGCCCAGGCCATCGCCGCCCAGATGACGCCGGTCAGCAATTCCACACCGGGATACATCGGCGAAATCGGCAGCCCGCAGCCCCGGCACTTGCCGCGAAGCAGCAGCCAGGACACGACCGGAATGTTGTCGTACCAGGCAATGGGCTTCTCGCAGCGCGGGCAGCGCGAGCGAGGCCGGACGACCGAAAGTTCCGCGGGCCAGCGCGTGATGCAGACGTTGAGGAAGCTCCCGACCATGAGGCCGAAGATCCCGGCGATGATCGTCACCAGCATTTCAAGCGTCACGCCGCACCTCGTAGAGGAGGATTCCCGCCGCCACCGCCACGTTCAGGGACTCCACACCCCCCGCCAGGGGGATGGCCAGCCGACGGCTCGCTTCCCGTTCGATCTCCGGGCGGATGCCGGCGCCTTCGTTGCCGAGGACCAGGGCCACGGGCGCCGTCAACCGCTGGCCGGCCGGGCGCTCCCCGGTGCTGTCCGTGACCCACAGCGCGGCACCGACGCGCCTGGCCCAGGCGAAGCACTCGGCGTCGGTGGCGGAGACGGCCGGCAACCGGAAGAGCGCCCCCATCGCCCCGCGCACCACCTTCGGGTTGGTCAATTCCGCGGTGCCCTTCAAGGCGATCATCCCGCTGGCGCCGAGCCCCAGGGCGGTCCGTGCGATCGCCCCGACATTCCCGGGATCCTGCACGCCGTCGAGGACCACGACCACTTCGCCGGCGGCCGGCTTCAGGTGATCAAGGCTCCACGTCGGCGGTTCGAAGACGGCAATGACGCCCTGCGGGTGTTCCGTGTCGGCGAGCTCGGCGAGGGCGCGGTCATCCAGCTCCATCAGCGGCACGCCCCCGGCCACCAGGGCGGTTTTGAGGGCCGCCCCGCGTGGGGTAGTTTCCAGCGCAGGGGAGACCGCAGCGTGCCGCAGCACCACCCGCGCGCGGAGCGCCTCCTCGACCAGCCGGACCCCTTCGGCCAGCGCCAGTCCACGACGCTCGCGGCCGCGGCGGAGGCGAAGATCGCGAATCAAGGTCTCGACACCGGCCACGGCCACACTCCTGACGGGTAATTGATGCAGATCGCGTTGACCATCGCCGGATCCGACTCGGGGGGCGGGGCCGGCATCCAGGCCGACCTCAAGACCTTCCACCAGTTCGGCGTGTACGGGACCTCGGTCATCGTTGCGCTGACCGCGCAGAATACTCGCGGCGTCCGTTCTGTGCACCCCGTCCCGGCCGACATGGTCGGGCACCAGCTGGACGCCATCGCGGACGACCTTCCACCCGCCGCTCTCAAGACCGGGATGCTTGCCAGCGCCGCCCTGGTCCGGCAGGTGTCAGACGCGATTCGCGGCTATGGCTGGTCGCGGCTCGTGGTCGACCCGGTCATGGTCGCCACCTCGGGGGACCGGCTGCTGGATGCCGAGGCCGAGGCCGTCGTGCGCGAAGCGCTGGTGCCGCTCGCCGCCGTGGTCACGCCGAACCTGGAGGAAGCGGCCATCCTCGCCGAGATGCCCGTGGGAGACGTGACGTCGATGGAGCGGGCCGGGCGTCGGATCCTCGCGCTTGGCGCCGAGGCGGTGCTCGTCAAGGGCGGTCACCTGTCGACCACGGCGCTGCTGGACCTGCTGGTCACACCGGCTGGCACCCGGCGCTTCGAGCATCCGCGCGTGGAGACGACCTCCACCCACGGGACGGGCTGCACCCTGTCCGCGGCCATCACGGCCGGCCTCGCGCTCGGACGGCCGCTGGAGACGGCGGTGTCGGACGGGATCGACTATGTCCAGCGCGCGTTGCGCGCGGCGCCCGGGCTGGGCGGCGGCCACGGACCGCTGAACCACCGCGTCTAGACGCGCGCCACGACCCCCTCGATCAGGTCGCCCAGCCGTTGCCCGACCTGCGCCGCGGTCTCCATGACCTCGGCATGGCTGAGCTTGGCGTCCGACACCCCGGCCGCCGCGTTGGTGACGGTGGAGATCCCGAGGCAGCGCATGCCCCGGGCGTTTGCCACAATCACCTCGGGCACCGTGCTCATCCCCACCGCATCGGCGCCGAGCGTCCGGAGCATCCGGATCTCCGCCGGCGTTTCGTAGCTCGGCCCCGAAAGCGCGGCATACACCCCCTGTTCCAGCGGCGTCCCCTGCTCGCGCGCGACCTCCAGCGCGAGCGCGCGGAGCGCCGGATCGTAGGCGGCGGACATGTCGGGAAAGCGCTGCTCGCCCGGCAGGACGGGGCCGGTCAACGGATTCTGGCCGGTCAGGTTCAGGTGATCCGTGATGAGCATGAGTGTGCCGGCCCGAAAATCAGGGCGGATCCCACCGGCCGCGTTGGTCACCACGAAGGTCGTGACGCCCAGTTCCGCGAAGAGCCGCGCCGGCAGCGCCGCCACCCCGGCGGTGTGGCCCTCATAGAGATGGAACCGCCCACTCTGCGCGACGACGGAACGACCGGCCAGCGTGCCGACCACCAGTTCACCCGAGTGGCCCTGCACGGTAGGCACATGAAAACCGGGGATCTCCGCGTAGGGGATCCGCACCGCGTCGGCCAGCCGCTCCGCCAGGCCACCCAACCCGGACCCGAGCACCACGGCGATCTCAGGTGCGCGGTGGCCAATGCGACCCCGGACCGCCGCCACGGTCGCCGCCAGGGCGGAGGCCATCAGACGAGCATTCCCGCCAGGGCCGCCGACATGAACGCGGCCAGATTGCCGGCGATCATGGCACGGAGCCCCAGCTTGGCGAGTTCCCCCCGGCGCTCCGGCGCCAGGCCACCGATGCCGCCAATCTGGATGGCGATCGACGAGAAATTGGCGAAGCCGAGCAGCGCGTAGGTGGTGATGATGGCGCTCCGGGGCGCGAGCACGATGCCGCTGCCCAGGTCGCTGGCAAACTGGGCGTACGCCACGAATTCGTTCAGCGACGTCTTGATCCCGATCAGGCCGCCGACGTAGGTGCTGTCGGCCCAGGGGACGCCCATGACCCAGGTGAGGGGCCGCAGCAGCTGCCCGAGCAGGTACTGGAGGCTGAGCGGTGTGCCGGTGAGGTGCAGGACCGACGCCCCGAACCACTGCAGCCCGAAATTGAGCATCGCCACCAGCGCCACGAACGCCATGAGCATCGCGGCGACATTGATGGCCAGCTGGACGCCCTGGGCCGCGCCACCGGCGGCGGCGTCGATCACGTTCGACTCGGTCCGCTCGATCTCCATCTTGAGCGTCCCCTTGGTGAGCGGCTCGCCGATTTCCGGGCGGATGATCTTGGAGAGGATGAGGCCGGCCGGGGCGTTCATGACGCTGGCGGCGAGCAGGTGCGCGGCGATGTTCGGGAAGGTTCCCTGCAGCATCCCGACGTACGCCGCGAGCACGCCGCCGGCGACCGTCGCGAAACCGCCCACCATCACGGTGTTCAGCTCGGAGGTGGTGAACGTCTTCACGAACGGCTTGATGAGCAGCGGCGCCTCGGTCTGCCCGAGGAAGATGTTGCCGGCCGCGGACAGCGTCTCCGCCCCCGAGGTGCGCAGCGTCTTCTGCATCACCCACGCGATGCCCTTGACCACCGCCTGCATGATGCCGAGGTAGTAGAGCACCGACATCAGCGACGAGAAGAAGATGATGGTCGGGAGCACGTTGAACGCGAAGAAGGCCCCCGTGTTGGCCACGAATCCCGCAGTGGCGTCCAGGCTGCCGCCGGGTCCCGGCAGGCCGACGGGCACCGTCGACTGCACGAGGTTCCCGAACACGAACCGGGCGCCCTGTTCCTGGAACCCGAGCAGGCCGGTGATGGCCCGGCCAGCCGCGTTGAAGACCGATCTCCCGACGCCGGTCTTGAGCACCAGGAACCCGAACGACGCCTGCAGCGCCAGGCCGCTGGCCACCAGTCGCCAGTCGATCTTCTTCCGGTCGTAGGACAGCAGCACCGCCAGCCCGATCATCGTGGCGATGCCCACCAGGCCCATCAACCGGCTGGCCATCGGCGTGTCCAGCCCTGCTTGCGCGGCACCCAGCCGCTCCGCGGCGCTTTGCACCAGCAGCAGCGCGCTCACCGGATGGCCTCGAGCTCGGCGCCGACCTCGGCGAGCAGCGCTTGCCGGTCGGGCCACGGCAGGAAGGAGGAGGTGATGGCGTTGAGGATCATCCGGTCAATCTCCGCGCGGGAGAAGCCAAGCTCGGTGTGGGCCAGCCAATACTCGTGTGACAGCGACGTCCCGCTCATCAGCCAGCTGTCGGTGCACAGCGTGACGTTGAGGCCGGCGTCGAAGTACCGACGGACCGGGTGGTCCGCGATCCGCGCCACGACCCGGGTCTGCAGGTTGCTGCTGAGGTTGGTCTCGACCAGGATGCGCCGGTCGCGCACATACTCCTGCAACGCCGGGTCCTCGCCGAGCCGGGTCCCGTGTCCCAACCGGTTGGCGTGGCAGACCCGGACCGCCTCCGCGACCGACTCGGCCCCGGCCGCCTCGCCGGCGTGCACCGTGATCCCGAGCCCCCCCGCCAGCGCTGCGTCGAAGGCGGCCCGGTGGACCCCGGGAGGACGGCCCGCCTCGCCGCCGGCCAGATCGAACCCGATCACCCCGTGCACACGGTTGGCCACCGAGCGCTCCGCAATGCGAAGCGACGTCGCCGGATCGTAATGACGGAGCGAGCAGTTGATGATGCCGACCCGCACCCCGAAAGCTCGCGCGCCCCGCGAGAGTCCGCGCCACTCCGCCGCAATCACCTCGTCGAGCGAGAGTCCGTCTCGCGTGCTGAGTTCAGGACAGTACCGGACCTCGAGGAGCCGGAGGTTGTCCGCCGCAGCATCCTCCACCATCTCGTATGCCACGCGCTCGAGCGCCTCGGGCGTCTGCAGCAGCGCGATGGTGACGTCGAACCGCCGGAGGTAGTCCTCGAGATCGGCGGCGTCGTCCACGAGCATGTAGCGGCGCAGCTGATCGGGGTCCTGTGTCGGCAGCGCGACCCCCGTCGTCGCGGCGAGTTCGACCATCGTCGTGGGCCGCAGCGAGCCGTCGAGGTGCACATGCAGTTCGGCCTTGGGCAGCCGATGGATGAGCTCAGGCGTCAGCATCGGCCCCGCCGGCGCGCCGGGCGCTCGCCGCCACTCGGAGGATCGCGCCGCTCGCGAGCACGGCATCGGGCGAGACCGGCAATCCACGGGCGTCGGTGATGGTCACGCCTGCCTGGTCGGGCCGGGAGGCGAAGGCGGGATCATCCTGCGCGGCCGCCATGGCGGCGGTGCCTCCGCGGGGGAGCATCACGCGGTGCCCGTTGACGAAGACTGGAATGCAGTCGGTCATCGGGAGGGGATGAACCGGGAATCCTCCGGCGGGCGAACGGGGCGCGGCAGACGACGGAGGTAGAGCTCCATGAGGGCGATGTCGCTCATCCCGCCGGACGTGCGCGGCAGCCCGCGGAGCACCGTGAAACCGTCCTGGCCGTCGGCCACGAACGAGTTCACCGCGAGGGTGTACTGCTGCTTGTCGCGGAGCTTCTTGCCGTCGGCGAGCCGGATCTCGCGCACCCGCTGCCCGGCGGGCCGGCCCATGTCATACGTCACCCGCATGCCGGACACGTGGGCGTCCGGCCCGGAATCGTGGATGCCCTGCTCCACCGCCTGCCGCAGCTGGGCTCCGGTCACGGTCACCGTCACGGCCTCGTTCTGGAACGGCATCAGGGTGAACAGCTGGCCGAAGGTCAGCGGCCCGGCGGCGACGTCCGCGCGAATCCCGCCGTTGTTGACCAGGGCGACGTCGGCTCGCAGCACATTGCGGAAGGCGTCCGCGATCAGGTTGCCGAGCGCGTACTGGCCGCCGGTGCGCGGGAGCGGCAGGGCGATGTCGGTAATGATCCGCTTCGCGAGGCTGTCCGTCGTCCGCACCGAGCGGGCCACCAGCGCCGCGATGGCCGAATCGGGGGTGACCTGGTCCACCCAGACCGTCTGGACGTCCACGTCGATCTTGCGGGCGCCGTCGGCCGTGCGAATGATGTCCACCACCCCGACGGCCGTGCCGTTGTTCCGGGCCTGCACGATCGGCACGCCGTTGCGTTCCGCGTCGATGCGGGTGTGACTGTGGCCGGAGACGATCAGGTCGATGGTGCCCGGCGGCAGTGACTGCGCCATGTCGAAGATCTCGCCGGCGCAGGCCAGGGAGTCACACCGGCCGCCGGCGTGGGCGAGCAGCACCAGGAAGTCGGGATTGGCGCTGCGGGCCTCCTCCACCACGTCCTTGATGGAGGCATACCCCGAGCCGAACGTGAGGCCGGCGATGTTCTGCGGGTCGACGATCGCCTTGGTCTCGCCGGTAATGAACCCCACCACCGCCACCTGGTACTTCCCGGCCCGGACCATCCGCCAGGGCGTGATCCAGTCGGGACGCTTCCCGGTCAGGGAGTCGAAGATGTTGGCCGCCACCCAGGGATAGTCCGCCTCCCGCATGCGGGCGCGCAGGGTGTCCGCCGACCAGTCGAAGTCATGGTTCCCGATGGCGGCCGCCTGGATTCCCATCAGGTCGAACGCCTCGATGGTGGTCCGGCCGTAGGTCAGGTTGGACGGCAGGGTGCCCTGCATCTCGTCCCCGCCGTCCAGCCGCAGCGTCGTGCAGTCGCAGCGCGCGGCGAGTGAATCCATCGTGGCGTCGACGGCGGCGGCGCCGCCGACCAGCCGGCCGTCCGACCAGTTGTACACCCTCGGCTCGAGGGCGCCGTGGAAGTCGTTGATGGTCAGGATCCGCAGCTGGAGCGTGTCGCGTGCCGGCGGCCGGGTCAGCAACCGGGCGGAGGCCAGCGCCGCCGGCGGAGTGATGCGCCAGTTGTGCGCCCCGAATTGCATGGGATCGATCTGTCCCCTGCGCCGGAGGTCCGCCACCAGGAGTTCACGGACGCTCTCGGTCTGGTCGTAGACGAGCGGTGCCCCCCGAAGCGCCTCGAACCCGCCCCCGCCCTCCTGGCGGTAGCTGTTCAGCGCCAGGGTGTAGGTCGCCGAGGGTACCACATCGCGTCCGTTGACCCGCAGGCCCCGGACCCGGCTTCCCACCGGCTGGGAGAGATCCAGCTCGTACTCCGCCCCCGTGACCACGTCGAAGTTGTAGCCCGGAATCGTGGAGTCGGTGCCCACCGTGCCGGTGGAGTCCACCGTGTAGTATTGCGCGCTCTGCTCCAGGTAGGCCGCCAGCTGCGCACCGGTGATCCGGATCCCCCGGAGCGTGTTCTCATAGGGGTAGACGCCCGCCACATCGGCCAGACGGATTTCCCCGGCAGGCAGCCCGGCGCGCGGATTGAACACGGCGGTGGATGCCAGGTCGGTCCCGGCCTGCCGGCGCTGCACCTCGTTGATCCAGGTGGTCAGCGGGACCGCCTCGACTCGGCCATCCCGGCCGGGCATCGCCGCGGTGCCCACGGCCAGCGGCGTGGACGCCCAGATCCGCACGGCATCCTGCGCCTCTGCCACCCGGCGGAACCGGCCGGGAGGCGGCTCGAGGCCTGCCAGGTCGATCTGCTCGCCACGGATGCGCGACACGCGCCACGTGCCGCCCTCCCGGACCAGATCCACGTGGGCCACGGCGAGCGTCTGCGCGTACGGCTTCGGCTGGATGAAGTGCACGCCGTTCAGGACGGAGTCGCGCATCTGGCGATGGGAGTGCCCCACCACGACCAGGTCGGGGCGGACCGCGCCGGCGGCGAGCGACGCCGCCACGTTCTCGGGGCCGACGCCGAGAGAGTCATAGGAACTCGCGCCGTCCATTCCGCTGTGGACCAGGGTGATGACGAAGTCGGATTCCTGCCGGAGCCGGGCGAGCTCCCCGGGGGCGGTCGAACCGATGCGCTCGACCAGGACCTGGCCGCGCACGTTGTTCCGGTCCCAGATCATCACGCCAGGCGTGGTGAACCCGGTGACGCCGACGCGGACGCCCTGCCTGAGGAGCACCGTCTGGCGGCCGAACATCGGGTCGCCCGACGGCTCGGTCACGATGTTGGCGCTGACCACGCGGAAGGAGGCGCGCCGCAGCATCTCGCGCAGCGGCCCGACGCCGAAGTTGAAGTCGTGATTACCCGGGGTGGCGACGTCGTACCCGAGCTGGTTCATCACGTCGACGATCGGGTTCGGATCCCGGGGTGCCACCTGGGCGAAGTAGGCCGCGAACGGGTCCCCCTGCAGGAGGTCGCCGGCGTCCACCAGGACGACCTGGTCGGGATAGGCGGCACGGAGCGAGTCGATGGGCCGGGCCGCCCGCACCAGTCCGCCGGCCCACGGCCGGTCGTTGACGTAATCCCAGCCGGTCGCCCGGCCATGGACGTCCGTCGTGGCAACGATGACCAGGTGCGCGGAGTCCTGGACGGCGGGCGCAGCAGCAGTCAGCAGCAAGAGAGAAAGGAGCATCCCTGAAATATCCGTCCTTCCCCGCAGGTTTGGCAATGCGGGCCACCAGCGGCCTTGCGCTTCGAAGTCGATACGGATATTCGTTTACGCGCATATGCCCCCCCCGCCGTCCACCACGGACCTCCTCGTGGCGCTCGCCGAGCCGACCCGGCTCAGGATTCTCAACTGCCTCGCGGCGGCCCCCCTCTTCGTGTCCGACCTCCAGGCCATCCTGGCTGTGCCCCAGCCGACGGTTTCGCGGCACCTGAAGGTGCTGAAGGAGGCCGACCTGGTCCGTGACACGCCGATCGCGCAGTTCGTCCTCTACCGCCTCCGACGGGAATCCGGCGTCCGGGGCCGGCTGCTGACGGCAACGCTCGAGGCGCTCGGCCAGGAGGAGCAGATGCGGACCGAACGACATGAGGCCTCCGACCGGAGCAGGGCCAACCCCCGTGTCCGGCTCGTCTCGCCGATGGAGGCATCATGACACATCGCATTCTCGTGGTCGACGACGAGCCGGACATCACGGCCCTGGTGGCCTACCACCTGGCCAAGGCGGGGTACCGGGTGTCGACCGCGGCCCGCGGCCCGGACGCGCTCAAGGCGGCCGCCGAGGAGCGCCCGGATGTCGTCATTCTCGACCTCATGCTCCCGGGCATGTCGGGGTATGACGTGCTGGCGGAGCTCCGCGCCCGCCCGGAAACCCGGGACATCGGCGTGATCCTGCTGACGGCGCGCAAGCAGGAGGCCGACCGGATTCGCGGGCTCACGCTCGGGGCGGACGATTACCTCACCAAGCCCTTTTCCCCGGCCGAATTGACGCTGCGGGTCGGTGCGGTGCTTCGCCGCCTCGCCGCGCCGTCCGTGGCGCATGGTGACACCCTCACGGCCGGCGACATCGTCATCGATCGCTCGGCGCTAAGGGCCACCCTCGGCGGCGAGGAGCTGGACCTGACCGCCACGGAATTCAAGCTGCTGCTCACCCTGGTCGAGCGCCGCGGCCGGGTCCAGACGCGACCTCACCTGCTCGAGACGGTCTGGGAGGCCCAGCCGGACATCCAGACGCGGACGGTCGACATGCATATCCAGCGGTTGCGCAGCAAGCTGGGGGATGCCGGCAGGCTGATCGAAACGGTTCGCGGCTTCGGCTACCGGTTCCGGGCCAACGATCGCAGCGGACGGAAGGCGTGACGTTCACCGGGAGAGTCGTGGCGGGCACGCTGCTGGTCCTGGTGGTCAGCGTCGTGGTCCTGCTCTGGACCGCCGATTTTGCCCTGCGCCGGGACCTCGAGGGGGAGGTGGCCGCCAACCTCCGGCGCGAGGCGCTGATCGTCCGGGAAGGGCTGCCCGCCGGGGCGGCCGAGGCGCAGGCCTGGATCTACCGGGTCGGGCAGGAGACCGGCTACCGTATCACCCTCATCGCGCCCGATGGCCGGGTCACCGGCGAGAGCGACTATGCCTCCCTGCCGCTCCCCGCGATCGAGAACCACGGCCGGCGCCCCGAGGTGGTGGCCGCGCTTGACGATTCCCTCGGAGTCAGCAAGCGGCGGAGCGCCACCGTCGGGCGCGAACTGATGTATGTCGCGGTGCCTGGGGGCCCCGGGGTCGTGCGGGTGGCGGCGGACCTGGACCACGTGGACGGCATCGTGCACCGGGCCCAGCTGGCCGTGGCCCTCGCCGCGCTCGTCGCGCTCCTGATCGGGACCCTCGTGGCCTGGATCACCGCCGGGTCCGTCACCCGGCCCCTCACCGCCATTACGGAGGCGGCGCGCACCATCGCGGCCGGGCAGGCGCCGCGATTCCCGCACTCCGGGATCCGGGACATCGACACACTGGTCCAGGCGCTCCGGCAGATGCACCAGGACCTGGCGGACCGGTTCGAGCACCTGCGACACGAGCAGGCCGAGTCGGCCGCCATGGTGACCGCCATGGTGGAGGGCGTGGTCGCCGCCGATGCGCGGGGCCACATCGTGACCGCCAACCCCGCCGCACGCACGCTGCTGGGCTATGGCCCCGAAACCCCGCTGCCGGACATCGAGCAGCTGTTCCGGGGGCGCGCGGCGCGGGACATCGTCCGTCGGGTCATCGACGGTGCGTCGGTCGAGGGCGAGGAGGTCGGGATCGACGGGCGCAAGATCGTGGTCAGCGCTCGGCCGCTCCCCACGGGCGGGGTGATTCTCGTGCTGCACGACCAGACCGAAATCCGGCGGCTGGAGGCGGTCCGCCGGGACTTCGTCGCGAACGTTTCCCATGAACTGAAGACGCCGCTGACCAGCATCTCGGGCTATGCCGAGACGCTGCTGGCCGAGCGCCCCGATGCGCAGACGGAACGCCAGTTCCTGGAAACGATCCTGGCCAACGCGCACCGGATGCAGCGCCTGGTGGACGACCTCCTCGACCTGGCGCGGATCGAATCGGGGCGCTGGCAGCCCGATCTCGCCGCGATCGACCTGGCCGACGTCGCCGCCGAGATCGTGGCGGATTTCGCCGGCCGCAGCGCCGACCTCGGTGTGACGCTCACGACCGACATCGGCCCTGGGGCCGGCACGCTGCTCGCCGACCCGGAAGGGGTACGGCTGGTGCTCCGCAACCTGCTCGACAACGCGCTCCGCTACACGCCCGCCGGCGGCCGGATCACCCTCCGGAGCCGGGTCGAGGAGGAGGGGATTGCGCTGCAGGTCGAGGACACGGGCAGCGGCATCCCACGGGAACACCTCTCCCGGGTGTTCGAGCGGTTCTACCGGGTTGACCCGTCCCGCTCCCGTGCCGAAGGCGGGACGGGGCTTGGGCTTGCCATCGTCCGGCACACGGTCGAGGCCCATGGCGGCCGGGTGGGAATCGAGAGCGAACTGGGGTCGGGGACACGGGTGGCCGCCTGGTTTCCGGGGGGCCTGGCCGGGGGCAGCGGCGGGGCCGTTACGAAGCTGTGACCAGACGCACGTGCGGGCGTGA
>DAOLIZ010000041.1:0-18718 GCA_035328285.1 Gemmatimonadales bacterium | reverse complement strand
CCGGCCATCGTCGAGCTCGACAAGCTCGACCGGATCCTGGCCATCGACGACGGCGACGCCATCCTGATGGCCCAGCAGCTGGCGACGCAGCTGGGCCTCGGCGTCGGCATCTCGTCCGGCGCGAACTTCCTCGCCGCCGTGCAGGCGCAGGACGCCCTGGGGGGCGAGGCGGTGGTGGCCACGGTGTTCGCCGACGACAACAAGAAGTACCTCAGCACCGATCTGCTGCGTGAGGAGCCTCGGCGCGACGGGTTCCTGTCGCCCGGAATCCAGCTGCGCGGCCTCTCGGCGCTCCGCCGCACCTGCCAGACCTGCCACTATCCCGACCCGGCCCCCGCTGGCTGGGCATCGCTCGGTTCCCGGCCGGCTCCGGCCCTGTGAGCCCCGCGCCACGCGCGTACCCGTCGGGCGGGGGCGGGCCCCTCGTGGTCGTGGGACGGGTTGCCCTCCGCCTGATGGGCTGGCGGATCGTGGGGGCGCTGCCGCTCCTCCCCCGCTACATCCTCATCGTGGCTCCCCATACGTCGAACTGGGACTTCTTCGTCGGGCTTGCCGCCAAGTTCGCGCTCGGGCTTCGCGCCCAGTGGCTGGGGAAGCACAGCCTCTTCCGCGGCCCGGTCGGGTGGCTCCTCCGCGCCCTCGGCGGGATCCCGGTCGACCGCTCGAAGCCCGACGGGGTCATCGAAGGGGTCCTGGCGGGCATGCAGGGCGCCCCGACCTTCGTGCTGGCGCTGGCTCCCGAAGGCACGCGCAAGTACATCGACCACTGGAAGACCGGGTTCCACCGCATCGCGGTGGCGGCCGCGGTGCCCGTGGTGCCGGTCGCCTTCGACTGGTCAACTCGCACCATCGACCTCACGCAGCCGCCGTTCACCGTCACGGACAATGCCGCCGGCGACATCGCGCACTTGCGCTCCCTGTATCGGAGGGAGATGGCGCGCCGCCCCGAATACTTCGCCGATGTGCATGGCCTCCCGCGGTCCCCGACGGGGGGACGGGGCTCCGCATGAGCGGGATGCCGCGGTGGGCCGGCGCCCTGCATCGTGTCAGCCAATACGTGAGCACGGATCTCTTTGGCGGGCCGCGGGTGCTGAAGCTGGCGTGGGTCATCAACGCGCAGAAACTCGGCTCGTTGCCGTTCGTGTACCTCCTGATGTGGTGGTACGGCGACTGGTCGCTCGTGGCGTGGGTCTACCTGGCGCTGTACGGCAGTTACGGTCTCTGCTGGTTTCTGAAGGACATGGCATTTCCGGATGCGAACTGGCAGCGGCGGGTCACGTGGGGCGGGGGAGCGGCGGCGTTCCTGCTCGGGCTGGCGCCATACTGGGTGCTCCCGTGGCTCCTGATTTCTGGGCGGGGACACCCCCCTGGCGCGGCGTCGGTCCTCGCGTCCGCCATCGCCCTGCATACTCTGGGGCTGTTTCTGATGACGGCCGCCGACGCGCAGAAGACGTTCACCCTGCGGGCCCGGAACGGGCTCATCACCGACGGGATGTTCCGGCTGGTCCGCCACCCGAACTATCTCGGCGAGATGATGCTCTACGCCGCCTACGCCGTGCTGGTGGGCCACTGGGCGGCGTGGGCGGTCCTGGTTTCCATCTGGGGCGTGGAGTTTGTGCCGAACATGCTGGCCAAGGAGGCATCATTGTCCCGGTATCCTGGTTGGGCCGAGTATCGATCGCGCACGGGCGCGCTGCTGCCGAGGGTCTGGAGATGACGACGGAACTTGCGACATTCGGCGGGGGCTGCTTCTGGTGCCTCGAGGCAGTCTTCGAGCAGCTGCGCGGGGTCGAACGTGTGGTGTCCGGCTATGCAGGTGGGACGGTAGACCACCCGACTTACGAGCAGGTTTGCGGCGGGCGGACCGGCCACGCGGAGGTGGTGCAGGTCGCCTTCGATCCGGCGGTCATCACCTACCGCGACCTGCTCGAGATCTTCTTCTCGATGCATGACCCGACCACTCTCAACCGGCAGGGGGCGGATACCGGGCCGCAGTACCGATCGATCATCCTCACCCACTCCCCGGCGCAGGCCGACGAGGCGGCGGCCGTCATTCGGCGCCTGGGCGGGGAAGGGCTGTGGCCCGATCCGATCGTGACGGAGGTGGTACCGCTGACGGTCTTCTACCCGGCCGAAGCCGGGCACCAGGGCTATTACCGGCGGAACGAGGGGCAGCGCTACTGCCAGGTCGTCATCGCCCCCAAGGTCGCGGCGCTGCGGAAGAAGCACCTCGATCGGTTGCGCGGGTGACGCTGGGCGTTGTGGTGAGCCGGGTGGTCCTGCTGGGTGCGCTCATGGGAGTGACCGTGCCGGTCGCCAGCGCCGCGGCGCAGGGCACCGCGCTCGTGGAGACCGGTCCCCCGGGAGGCCGGCGGATTCCCGGACCGCAGCCGATCAATCCCGTCCTGCTGGGGCTCGAGGCACCTGAGCACGACTCGGTCGTCGCGCCCGACTCGCTGCCGTGCCCCGATTGTCACCCGCCGAAGAACTTCTGGATGGGCATGGGGGGCGTGCTGATCGCCCAGACGGTTCCCTTCCTGGTCAGCAACTACGTCACCAAGGAGACGTGGGCCAAGGTCAGTCCGCAGACCTGGGCCAACAACTTCAACTATCCCTGGCAGTGGGACGACAACGACTTCCAGAACAACCAGTTCGCACATCCCTACCAGGGCAACCTCTATTACAATTCGGGCCGAACCAACGGCTATGACTTCTGGGCCTCCTCGGCGTGGACGCTGGGCGGGAGCCTGACGTGGGAGTACTTCTTCGAGGCGTGGGCGCCCGCCCCGAACGACGTGGTCAACACCACCATCGGCGGGATCGTCCTCGGCGAGTCGCTCTACCGCATCTCCCTCCTCGTGCTCGACAACGAGGCGACGGGGAAGGAGCGCGTCTGGCGGGAGATCGGGGCGGCCATGCTCAACCCGGTCGGCGGCCTGAACCGCCTTCTCCGGGGCGAGACCCACAAGGTCACCGCGAATCCGACCAACTGGCACCCGAGCGCCATTCTCGGCGTCCTGGACTTCGGGTACCGCCGGACGGCCCAGTCCATCGGCACGGGTGTCATCGAGCCAGGATCCAATCAGTGGAACCTCTCGTTCCTCCTTTCTTACGGGGACCCCGTCAAGGACCTCGCCCGCAAACCCTTCTCCTATTTCGCGATCCGCGCAGACCTGGCGGGACCCGGGAACACGGGCGTCATCAACCAGGTCAGTGCGCGTGGGAGCCTCGCCGCCTGGCCGCTGGGGGGCAAGGGGCGCCACCAGCTCGCGCTGAGCCTCGAGTACGACTACTTCAACAATCCGGCGTTCGAATACAGCGGGCAGAGCGCCCAGATCGGGGTGGTCAGCAACATCGGGAAACCTGGGCAGACCTGGTGGGGACAGACCCAGGTGCTCTTCAATGGGGTTTTGCTGGGCGCCGTGCAGTCCGACTACTACTACTCGGTGGAGGGTCGTGACTACGACTATGGCCCGGGCGTCGGCGGCATCCTCGCCGGGCGGATCCTCTACAAGAACAAGCTCCAGGGCAACGTCGGATACACCGGCCTCTGGATTCGCACGATCGAGGGCACCAAGTCGGCCCACTACCAGGATGCCCTCCTGCTCGAGGCGCGGTACTGGGCGAGCCGGAAAATCGGGGTCGGGTTGAGTTATATTGGGTACACGAGGCACAGTGACTACGCGGATCAGCCGAACGTCGCAGAGTCGGCTCGATTCCTCCGGTTCTTCATCACGAAAGCCATACCAGGCCTGCCGCTTCCCTGAAGCGGTGCTGCCGGACCGTTCACCGCCCCTTACCTCACCCGGGCATCCTCATGCGAAGTGCAGCCTTCCTGCCTGCCACCGCCATCGTTTTCACCGGACTCTTCGCGTGCGCCGTCACCCCGGCGCTGGCCCAGGGGCCCAGGCCGACCTCCAGCCTGGCGCTCTCGGCCCAGCAGCTGGTGCAGCCCTCGACGCTGCCAGCCTGGATGCGCCCGGCCGGGGATCCTCCACCGGCGGCATCGGGCGACACCCTGCCGTGCCCCGACTGCCATCCCCCCAAACGGTTCTGGGCAGCTGCCGGCGAGTTGATGCTGGTCCAGCTCATCCCGCATTTCTACAATGCGGATGTCCGTGATGCCGTCTGGGCCCAGGTGAGCGCCCAGAGCATCAAGAACAACCTCTCCTACGCCTGGCAGTGGGACGACAATCAGTTCGTCAACAACCAGTTTTCCCACCCGTATCACGGCAGCCTCTACTTCAACTCGGCGCGGACCAACGGCTACGATTTCTGGGAGTCGTTCGCCTGGCCGTTTGTCGGGAGCGCCATGTGGGAAATCGCCGGGGAGGCGTGGGCGCCGGCGCCGAACGACTTCCTGAACACCAGCTTCGGCGGCGTGGTACTGGGCGAGACGCTCTTCCGGCTCTCGTCCCTGGCGCTGGACAACACCGCGACCGGCAGCGAGCGCACCTTCCGCGAAATCGGGGGCTTCATCCTCGACCCGCTCCGCGGCTTCAACCGGCTGATCCGCGGGGAGACGCATGGCGTCTCGGCCAATCCGCCGGACTGGAGGCCGAGCAGCATTTTCGGGGTCCTCGACGTCGGGTATCGCCGGACCGCCAACCAGTTTTCGTTCGACAGCGTGAAGACGGGCATCGACCAGTGGGACCTCGGCTTCAAGCTGGCGTATGGCGATGCGGTGACGGACCTCCAGGGAAAGCCGTTCGCTTATTTCGGATTGGCTGCCGAGGTCGCCGGCCCCCCGCCGGACAGTGCCCGGCGCCTGAATCGGCTCTCCGCTCGCGGCAGCATCGCCGCCTGGCCGCTCGGGTCGTCGGGCCGTCACCAGTTCGCGCTCATGATGGAGTACGACTACTTCAACAATCCCGCCATCGAATACGGCGGGCAGAGCGTGCTGGCGGGGGTGGTCTCGACGTTCGGGGAGAAGGGCAAGAACTTCTGGGCCCAGACCAACGTGATGTTCGACGGCGTGATCATCGGCGCCACGAAGTCGGACTACTACACCACGCTGGAAGGCCGGGACTACGACTACGGACCCGGGCTCGGCGCATCCCTGAGCGGGAGTCTCTTCTACAAGCACCACCTGCAGGCGAACCTGTCGTACCTCGGCATCTGGATCCATACCATCGACGGGTCCCAGTCGGCCCACTACCAGGATGCGCTCAGCTTCGAGGCCCGTTACTGGATGAACAGGCGCCTCGGGCTCGGGGCCAGCGTGACCCGGTACTCACGGACCAGCGACTACACGGGGCAGCCCGACGTGGCCCAGGACGCCGGCTTCCTCCGTGCATTCGTCAGCACCGCCATCCCCGGGATTCCGGAATGAACTCGCATCGTCGCAGGAGCCATGACATGACACGCAACGTGCGCCTCGTGGCCGCCGCCAGCCTGCTGGTCGCCGCGGCGGTCGGGTGCAGCAATCCATCCGAGACACTCGGCCCGGACAACAACGTGGCGGTGACAAACCTGGTCGGCCATTTCCAGCTCACTGCCGACAACATCCAGAACGTCACCACCAGGATGACCTACACCTGGCAGAATCCCGGTGTCTACGCCGCCATCCAGCACCTCAGCTTCATGCCGCACGGCACCACCCTGCTGATCATCAAGGATGCGGACGGCAACCAGGTCTATAACGGGAAGCTGCTCTACGAACTCGACGACCGGACGCTCAACGGGACGCCGGGAGAATGGACCGTGATCTTCAGCCTCGACAAGAGCGTCGGGCAGATCGACGTGATCCTCGATGCGGCCTACCCGCCGGATTGAGTCGGGAGCAGTTGCTCACCGCACGCCCGGGAATGCGACGACGCTGCCATACCCCTCCGGGCTCACACTCGCCACGCCGAAGAACCAGTTGTCCACGACCAAGCCATCGAACCGGTGGCTTGTTGTCATTCCGACGTCCTCCCAGTGGTCCCAGGTGGGGGAATCGGTCCGTCGCCAGTAGACCCGATACCCCGCCACGGCGGCGGAGTCGGCGGGCGGCGACCAGCTGAGCGTGGCCGCGGGCTGGACCGCCCCACGCAACCTGACTTCCTCTGGCGCCCCCGGCGCCCAGGAAAGCGAGGCCAGGACGGCGGCGTCCAGCGCGGTGATCCTGCGCGCGTAGTGGAAGTCGATCCCCTCGATCACGTCGCCGTAGGCCACCCCCTCCTCCTCCCGGAGGTCCTGGTGCTGGCGGGTGTAGTTCTCGTGCGCCTCCATCAGCCGGACCGCCGGGTAGCCCAGGTCGGCGAAGGGGCGGTGGTGTCCACCGCGCCCGAACCGGTCGAGCCGGTAGATCAACCAGACGTCGAGCTCGGGAAGGACCACCTCGGCGGTCGCCTTGATGTAGCGCGCCAGTTGCCGGGACGCGCCGTCCACCTCGCCGCCGGTGTACCGGCGGGCGCGGCGGGCGGAATCGGTCTCGATCGGGGAGGTGCCCTCGGAGAAAACACGCACCGTGGTCGTGTCGTGGATGCCGTCCCCACCGTTCACGTTGCCGATCATGTCGTTGTTGATCACGGCGGTCAGGCGCCAGTTGTCCGCCATGGCCCTGGCCGCGAGGGTCTGGCCGCCCAGCAGGCCGTTCTCCTCCCCGGAGAGCGCGGCATAGACGATCGAACCGCGGAACCGATAGCCTGACAGCACCCGGGCTGCCTCGAGCACCGCCGCCACGCCGCTCGCGTTGTCGTTCGCTCCCGGACTGGAGTCGGTCGCGTTCATGATGTCGGACACCCGGCTGTCGATGTCACCGGTCAACAGGACGTATCGGCCGGGATCGGTGGAGCCACGCTGGATGGCGACGATGTTGACCACGTTGGTCGGTCCCGGCACCCGGGGCAGCCCCGTGAAGACCTCCGAGACGTCGATGACCTCGAGACACCCGCCGCATCCCGCCGAGATCCGCTCGAACTCCGCGCGAACCCAGCGTCGGGCCGCCCCGATCCCGCGGGTGGCCGAGAGCGTGTCGCTCAAGGTGTGGCGGGTGCCGAAGCCGACCAGGGTTCGGACCGTGGACTCGAGGCGGGCGCTCGACACCGCGTCGGCAATCCCGTGCAGCGATGCCGCGGCCCGGTCATCGGTGGCCTGCGCGTCGAGGCGGCCGGCCGCCACGGTCAGCAGGATGAGCAACAGGGGTGTTCGATGCACGGCACGCCTCCGATATCGGTCCTTGCCGCCCCGCCCATGGGGGATGATCTTCCGAAAGGTATCCCGCTCTTCGTCTGCCTCGCACGCTGGAGGATTTCTGTCCCCCCTCCGGACCTTCCTGGCCGCCGCCCTGCTGGCCGCGGTTGCCTGTTCGCGACCCATCGCCCCGACAACCTACCTCTGTCCCGGTGGGGAGGAGCTCGTCGTCGGGGTCGGGCCCCGGTACGCCGAGCTCCACCTGCCACCCGACCGCACGGTCCGGCTCTACCCGGTGCGCGCGGCATCGGGCGTCCGGTACAGCGACGGCCGCTACGCCGTGCACATGAAGGGCGGGGAGGCGCTGCTTGAGCGGAGCGGGAAGCTCCTCCTCACGTCCTGCCGGACCGCGGGCGCCGCCCCGACGCCCGATTCGACCGCGAACCCGGTGCGGGCCCGACAGATCGTGGACTCCATCGACCGGGTCACCGCCGAGCTCCAGCCTCAGACCCGAGAGATCCAGTCCGGGGCCCGCGGGGTGCCGCCTCGGGTGCTCTCCCTCTGGGCGGACAGCGGGCGTGCCATCAAGCTGGCCGTCTCCGAACCGGACGCGGCCGGGGGGGCCGGCGCCCTGACCGGATACTACTTCGTCGACGGACGCCTCGAGGTCGTGCGCGGGCCCGTGTCGCAGTACCTCTTCCGTGACACGACGCTCATTCTCTGGACCACCGACTCTACGCATGAGGTGGCGGAGGTCCCCCTGCGCGACATGGTGAGCCAGCAGAACTTCGTGCTCGGGGAGGTTCGCCAGTATCTCGCGATGTTCGGCATCGAGCAGTAGGAAGGGCGGCCGCCGCGCGGCTGATTCACACGAGGAATCGACCATGAAAGAGTTTCTGGGACTTCGGACCGCGATCTACACGGTGGCGCATCTCTCCGCGGCCAAGGCGTGGTACACCAAGGTGCTCGGGTTCGGACCCTACTTCGACGAACCGTATTACGTCGGCTTCAACGTCGCCGGGTACGAGTTGGGACTGATACCGGACGATAATGCGGCAACGGGGCGCACGCCGGCGGGGGTCGCGTACTGGGGCGTACCGGACGCCGAGGCGGCCTGGGCGCGCCTGCTCGAATTGGGGGCGGCGCCCGCCGAACCGATCGAGGACCATGGCGTCAAGATCGGCGCCGTGCGCGATCCCTTCGGCAATATCTTCGGGATCATCGAGAATCCCGCCTTCAAGGCGGAGTCGGACTAGTGGCGGGTGAGCCGCGATTCGTGCCGTTGACCACCTGGCAGGCGTTCCCGCCCGGGGAGATGCAGGCGCGGGGACGGGCGTTCGCCGATGAAATGAGCTGCCGCCGCACGGTGCGGCAGTTCAGCGACCGCGCCATCCCCGACGGGGTCCTCGAGGACTGCCTGCGGGCGGCGGCGAGCGCGCCGAGTGGCGCCAACCTCCAGCCGTGGCATTTCGTCGTGGTGCGGGACCCCGCGCTGAAGCGCCGCATCCGGGAGGCGGCGGAGCGGGAGGAGCGGGAGTTCTACGCCACCGCGCCTGCCGAGTGGCTCGAGGCGCTGGCGCCGCTGGGGACCGATGAGGTGAAGGAATATCTGGATGTGGCCCCGGCGCTGATTGCCGTCTTCGGGGAGCGCTATGGTCTGCGCCCCGACGGGACCCGGGTCACGCACTACTACGTGCAGGAGTCGGTGGGGATCGCGATGGGGATCCTCATCGCCGCGCTGCACCATGCGGGGCTGGTCACACTGACACACACGCCGAGCCCGATGGGCTTCCTGAACGAGGTGCTGGAGCGGCCGGCCCGGGAAAAGGCCATGCTCCTGCTGGTCGTCGGATTTCCCGCGGCGGACGCCAGGGTGCCCGACATCGTCCGGAAACCGCTCGATCAAGTCACCACGTGGAGATGATGCAATGCCGAAACGACTCCAGAGCTACGAGAGCGACGACATCGTGGTCACCTTCGACCCGACCGTCTGCGTCCATTCGGGGGTATGCCTGCGGGGGTTGCCGGCCGTGTTCGATGTCCGGCTGAAACGGTGGGTCCGGCCGGAAAACGCCCCGGCAGAGCAAGTGGCGGAACAGGTCCGCCGCTGCCCGTCCGGGGCGCTTCAGTTCCGGATGCAGTCGGGTGACTGACCCGGGGAACTAGGGCTTCGCGGGCGCCGGTGCCGACGGGGGTGGTCCACCCTGCATCCGCTGCTGCATCATCTGCTGCATCTGGGCGACGTTCTTGTCGTAGGTCGCCTGCTGCTCGGGGGTGAGGACGGCCCGGATCTCCTGGATGGAAGCCATCGAGAGGCTCCGCATCTTGGCCCGGTCCGCGTCGCTCGGCGGCGTGCCTGGCGTCATCGCGGGCATCTGGGCCCGGGTCTTTGCGGTGATGGAGTCGACCTTGGCCTGCTGGGCGGCGGTCAGGGTGATCCCCTCGAGCGCCATCGCCTGCATGCGGCCGGGGCCGCGCTGACCCCGGGGGGGAGGGGTGGTGGGAGTCTGGGCGGAAAGGGCCGGCGCCGCGGCGAGTCCGAGGGCCAGGACTGCTGCCGAGGCGAGCATTCTGAAGCGCATGGTGCCTCCGTGATCGGGTGAGTGACATGCGTAGTACGCGCGAACCGGCGAAACCGCTGCGGTCGCGAATCAGAGGGCTGCGGTGGGCACCGGGAGTCACGTTCGAGCCTGACAAGTAACTTGATGTATACTGCTGTAAACTATTTCTAGATCTAGAGATGGAGTCATTGTCTACATGGATGACCAGCAGGCAGGTTCACGCAGGATCAAGCCGCTGACGGTGCTTGCCTGGGTGCTGGTGGCGCTCCTCGCCGGCGCCGTTGGTGGTCTGGCTGCGGCGCCCGGAGAGTGGTACGCCTCCTTGAACAAGCCGGCATGGAATCCCCCCTCCTGGGTCTTCGGGCCGGTGTGGACAACTCTGTATCTGATGATGGGGGTTGCCGCCGCCGCGGCGTGGGAGGGGCGGCGGACCCGGTCCGGCCGGGTCGGGTTCTTCCTCTTCGGACTGCAGCTCGCGCTGAACGCGCTCTGGTCGTGGCTCTTCTTTCACTGGCATCGGCCGGACCTCGCGCTGGCCGATCTCGTGGTCCTGTGGGCCTCCATCCTCGGCACCGTGATCGCCTTTCGCCGTATCCGGCCGGTGGCAGGATGGCTCCTGGTTCCCTATCTCGCCTGGGTCTCTTTTGCAGGGATCCTCAATGCCGCGATTGTCCGGCGAAACCCGCTGGACGCCCGGCTGGGGGTGGGCGGTCCTCCCTCACCCGGAGTCGCTGTGGCCGACTGTGCCCCCTGGGACGGTTCCGCCACGTCGATCTTCCTGTCGGATGCCCCCGATGAGCGACTCCCCCCTCCGCTGCCCTATCTGCAATTGATCATCTACGAACCCGGGCCAGCGCTCTCCACACGCCGGATTGAACTGGGCCGGATGGAGGATGGCTCCGGGATCGCCCTGCGCTGTCAATCCGGCGGCGGGTGTGCCACGTCCAACCGGGGCACGGTGGAGTTCGATGCCCCCGGGCCGGACGGGTCCCTCGCCGGGGCGTACCGCATCATCTTTTCCGGCGACACGATCGCCGGGACGTTCCGCGCGCGGTGGTCCCCGCGCACGGCGGTGTGCGGATGAGGAATTTGATGACGATTCCGATTGCATGCTGGATGCGGGGCGCGCTCCCGTGCCTCCTGGCCGGCGCCCTTGCGACGTCGCCATTGGCGGCCCAGGACTACCCCTACCGCACCGGGAGCTGGCCGGCGGACTCGTTCGGCAACCACCGCGCCGTGGTGGCGGTGTCGGCGACCGCCCCCGCCGTCTGGGCCCACCTCCCCTGGCGTCGTCCCGACCTCAATCCGGCCCAGAAGGACATCTGGGTGGTGGACGCGCAGACCGGTCGGCGGGTGATGAACGTGGTGCGCGGCCCGATCAGCCGCGAAGCCGGCAACATCATGTTCGAGCCGACAAGCGGGCCGGGGGAGTATTACGTCTACTACCTCCGCTACACCGGTACCGTGACCTCGAGCTACCCCAAGATCACCTATCCAGGCCCCGATTCGACGGCCTCCGCCGCATGGCTCGGCCTCTTCGATCCCGGGCGCATGAGCGGCCTGCCGGAGGCGCGCCTCATCGCGTTCGAGGCGGCAGATACCCTCGATTCCTTCTACCCGATGCAGGTCATCGCCACCGCTGCAGAGACCGCGGAGGTGCTCCGGCGCTCGCCGGAGAGTCCCTTACTCGTCTTTCCCGAGGACCGCACCCACCCGATCGTGATGCCCGCCGACCTGCCGCGGCGCTGGGTGAACCGGACAGGCCCGCCCACCTTTACCGGCAGCGCCCTGCGAGGCGAGTTCTACGCCTTTCAGCTCGGCGTGTGGGCCGCGCGGGGGGCGCTGACCGACGTGCGGGTCGGGTTCTCCCCGCTGACGGGTCCTGCCGGCGGCATTCCCGCGGCCGCACTGCGCTGCTTCAACCAGGGTGGCGTTGACTGGCAGGGTCGCGACTTCACCACCACCGTCGACATCCCTCTCGGCCGGATTCAGCCGATCTGGTGCGGCGTGCAGGTGCCGGTCGGCGCACGACCCGGCGACTATCGCGGCACGGCCACGGTCTCCGCCGCCGGTCTCGCGCCGACGGCGGTGGCGTTAACGATTGCCGTCGCCCCGGACACGATCCGCAACGCCGGCGCCGATGATCCCTGGCGCCTGGCGCGGCTCGCCTGGCTCGACTCGCGCCTCGAGGAAGACCACGGCATCGTCCCGCCCTACACCCCGGTCTCGCGCCGAGGCGACACCCTCGGCGTCCTGGGGCGAAAGATGGTGATCGGCAGGAACGGGCTCCCGACCTCCATCCGCAGCTTCTTCACCATCGAGATGACCGCGATCGGTGATTCGCCGCGGGAGGTTCTCGCCGGACCAGTCCAGCTCACCGCCATCAACGCCGACGGCCGTGACCTCGCCTGGAACCCGTCAGGAATGCGGGTGGTCGAGCACGACACCGGTCTGATTCGCTGGGAGTCCGCCGCCGCGGCGGGCGCGCTCCGCATGCAGGTGACCGGCAGCCTCGAATTCGACGGCAACGCCGAATTCTACGTGAGCGTAACCGCCGATTCCGCCCTCTCCCTCCGGGACATCCGCCTGGAAATCCCGCTCCGCCCCGAGGCGGCGCGATACATGATGGGGCTCGGCTACAAGGGCGGTGCGCGCCCCGATTCCCTCGACTGGGTGTGGGAGGTCACGCACAACCAGGACGGCGCCTGGCTGGGCGACGTGAACGCCGGCGTCCAGTTCAGCCTCAAGGACGACCAGTACAGCCGGCCGCTCAACACCAACTTCTACCTCTCGAAGCCGCTCGTGATGCCGGCGTCCTGGTCGAACGCAGGGCAGGGGGGCTGTCGGCTCCGCGCACGGCGGGAGGTCTACTCCGTCGTCTGCTACAGCGGCCCGCGGACGATGGCCGCCGGCGAGGTCCAGCACTACGACTTCCGCCTCCTGCTGACCCCCTTCCATCCGATCGACCCGGCGGCGCAGTGGGCCACCCGGTATTTCCACTCCTACGTGCCGCTCGACTCCATCGCGAAGATGGGGGCCAACACCGTCAACGTGCACCATGCCACGGCCATCAATCCGTTCATCAACTACCCCTTCCTCCGCCCCGACGCGATGAAGGCGTACGTGGACAGCGCCCACGCCATGGGGATGCGGGTCAAGATCTACTACACCGTCCGCGAACTCACCAATCACGCCCCGGAGATCCCCGCGCTCAGGAGCCTTGGCACGGAGGTGATCGCGCCGGGCCCAGGCGGCGGCGCGTCCTGGCTGCAGGAGCACCTCGACGGCGATTACATCGGCGGCTGGTATGTCCCGCGGATCCGCGACGCCGCCGTCGTCAACACCGGGATCTCCCGGTGGCACAACTTCTACGTCGAGGGGCTGGACTGGCTGGTGGAGAACGTCGGCATCGACGGCCTCTACATCGACGATGTCGCCTTCGACCGGAGCATCATGGTACGGGTCCGCAAGGCGCTGGCCCGCGGCCGGCCGGCGCCGCTCATCGACCTCCATTCCGCCAACCAGTACAACCCGCGCGACGGCTTCGCGAGCAGCGCCAACCTCTACCTGGAGCACTTCCCGTTCATCGACCGGCTCTGGTTCGGGGAGTACTTCGACTACGATTCCTCGCCGGCCTACTGGCTGGTCGAGATGTCCGGCATCCCCTACGGACTCATGGGCGAGATGCTCGAGGGCGGGGGGAATCCCTGGCGCGGCATGCTCTTCGGCATGACGAACCGGCTCCCCTGGTCGGGGGATCCCCGCGAGCTCTGGAACTTCTGGGATACCTACCGGATCCAGGACACCCGGATGATCGGCTGGTGGGTGCCCGGCTCACCGGTGCGCACCGGCCGGCCCGACGTGCTGGCGACCCTCTACCAGGGCGAAGGGCGCAGCATCGTGGCCGTCGCGAGCTGGGCGTCCGACACCGCGCGGGTGCGCCTCGCGGTGGACTGGACCCGCCTCGGCCTCGATCCGGCCACCGCGCACATCGTCGCGCCCGAGGTGCCCGGCTATCAGTCCGCCGCCACCTTCGGCCCCTACGACCCCATCCCGGTTGCGCCGGGACGGGGGTGGCTGCTCCTTTTCGAGCCGATCCCGGCCTCGCCGGGATCCTGACGACACCCTGACCACGAGGACACACCGATGACGACCATGCGTGAACGGCTGCGCGACATGCTCGAGAAGCTCGAGCAGGAGCGCGATGAATTGAAGGTACGAGCGCACCTCGGCAAGGCCGAGGCCCGCGAGGAATGGGAGAAGATGGAGGGCCGGATCGCCGAGTTGCGGAGCCGCATCGACCGGGCCGGTGACGAAGCCGGGGACGTGATGGAGGATGTCGGCGCCGCCGCGAAGCTGCTCGGCGAGGAAATTCGCGAGGGGTTTGCCCGGATCAGAAAGTCGCTGTGAGGGCAGGGCAGCGGGCCTCCGCCGATCCGCACTGGCTCGAACATCGGGTGCGGATCGGTGCGCCACGGGACCGGGTCTGGCGGCTCGTGGAGGAGCCAGACTCCCTGATGCAGTGGGTCCACGGCCTCCGGAGCGTGACGGCGGCGGACGGAGGACCTGGGGGGTTCGCGCTCGGCGCGACCTTCGTTCAGCGGGTGAAGATTGGCCTCGTGCCCTCGGCCTGCCAGGGCCAGGTGACGGCGTTCGAGGCTCCGTCGCGGCTGGCGGTGGTGGTGCGCCACTCGTTGTTCGAGCTCGACATCGGCTATGACTTCACGGCCGAGGGGCGACGGGCCACGGCGGTGGTCTGCCAGGCGGCGGTGCATGGCCTGGCGCTCGGTACGGTGATACCCCGGCGGAAGGTGGAGGCGGTCACCTCGGAACTGCTCGAGGAGCATCTCGCCGCGCTGCGGGCGCTGGCCGAGCGAGGGTGATTTTGTTAGAATGCGGACGCAGTCTTCCAGCTGAGGAGCATCCATGCCTGTCACGACCGTCGGGCCGATCGTCGTCGCCGCTGCCGTCTGGTGCTTCGGCTTCATGCTGTTCAGGGGGATGGTGTTCGAGTGGCATCGCCGCGACGCCGAGAGCCGCGAGTCGACTCGATAGTCCCTCGTCCCCACGGAATTGAGGTTGTCATGAGAGTGTCCCGGATTGCCCCCGTATTCGTGGCCCTGATCGCGGTCGTGGCGCTTGGCGCCGCCGCCCACCGCCCGGCTCCTGCGCCGCCGGGAACCGCCGGCTCGGTCATCACGGTGTACAAGTCGCCCACCTGCGGCTGCTGCGGGGCGTGGGTGGACTACCTCCGGGCCAACGGCTACGAGGTCAAGACCGTCGATCTCGACGACCTGAGCGAGATCAAGACGATGTCGGGCGTCCCCCGCCCGATCCAGACCTGTCACACGGCCGTGGTGGCCGGGTACGTCATCGAGGGCCATGTCCCGGTCGACGCCATCGCCAGGATGCTCAAGGAACAGCCGAAGATTGCCGGGATCGGCGTGGCCGGCATGCCGGTCGGGTCTCCTGGCATGGAAGTGCCCGGCACGCCCGCGCAGCACTACGACGTGATGGCGTGGGACAAGACGGGGAAGACAAGCGTCTACGCCAGGAAGTAGTCCCGCGCCGGCGCCGGCGAGGCCGGATCAGTCGGCGCCGCAGGAAACCCCCTCTGGACCGGGCGCGTAGGGCAGGGAGTCCCCTCATTCACTCCCGTGACCCGAGCGCCCGATGCTTCCTCCCCCGTTCATTCGACGCACCCTTCCCGTTCTCCTCCTGACGTTCACGCTCTCGGCCGCCGGAAGTGCCCACGCGCAGGGGCAACAGGGCTGTGTCGCGCCCGAGTACCGCCAGTTCGATTTCTGGATCGGCGCGTGGTCGGTGACGAATCCCCGGGGCCAGGTGGCGGGGACGAATCGCATCGAGAAGATTCTCGGGGGCTGTGTGCTGCAGGAACACTGGTCCAGCGCCAATGGCGGAGACGGGACCAGCCTCAATATGTGGAACGCGGCGGACAGCACCTGGCGGCAGGTCTGGATGGACGCCGGCGGCAACCTGCTGGAACTGAAGGGCAGGCTGGTCGGGAAGGACATGGTTCTGTCCGGCACGCGATCGACACCGGGCCAACCGGGCGTGGTCACCATCGATCGCATCACCTGGACCCCGCTTCCCAGTGGCAATGTGCGGCAGCACTGGGAATCCTCCACCGACGACGGTGCCACCTGGACCACCGCGTTCGACGGTCAGTATGTCCGCGAGCCCTGAACGGCTCCACATCACCAATGGCGATGCGGCCGCCGAGCGCATCCTCGCAGCGGGCGTCGGCGGAAGCGTGCTTCCCTGGCGCGACGTGCTCCACGAGGGGCCGGTGCCCGCGGGGCTCCCGCTCGATGAATTGACGGCCGTGCGTGCAGAGTTCATTGGCGGGGCCGGCTGGCAGGATCAGGAGCAGGCGCTCGCTGGCCTGCGGTGGCGCGACGCCATGCTCGCGGGTTTCCGGGCGTATGCTGAAGTGGTGCTCTGGTTCGAGCACGACCTCTACGACCAGCTGCAGCTGCTGCAGGCCCTCGACTGGTTCGGAGCGACCGACCTCGGACCGGTGCGACTCTCGCTGATCAATCCGGCGGAGTTTCTCGGGATGCAATCCGCGGAGCGGATACGTGATCTCTTTGCCGCCCGGCGGGCGGTGACCACCGACGCTCTCGACCTGGCCGCAGCCGTCTGGGCCGAGTTCCGGTCTCCTGACCCGACCGCCCTTGCCCTCCGGGCTGGGGATCCGACCCGGGCGCTGCCGCACCTCTCCAGCGCGCTCACGAGACTGCTTGAAGAGTATCCGGGCGCGGCGGATGGTCTCTCCCGGTCCGAACGGCAGATCCTGCACGCGCTCGCGGATGGGCCGCTCACCATTCCCCGGCTCTTCCGTGCCGCCCATGTCGAGCGAGAGGACGCCGAGTTCCTCGGCGATCTCGTGTTCGGGTGGCAGGTCGAGCGGCTCGCCGCGGCCACCGTCCCCCCGCTCCGCTACCGCGAGCCGGAGCAGCAGGAAGTCGAGCTCACGCTGGCCGGTGGCGACGCGCTGGCAGGACGGTTCGACCACGTGGAGGTCAACGGCGTGGACCGGTGGATCGGTGGGGTGCATCTCGAGGGTCGACGCGTGCCCTGGCGGTGGTCACGGGAGCGGGCGCGCCTTGAAGCATCCGGGTGATGGCCCGGTCACAGTGGCTTGCGCCCGCCGGAGGACCAGGGCAGCTTCGCTGACATGAACCGCGCGCTCACCATGCTCTCGATCTGGTGCCTGGTGCACGCCGGCCCACTATCCGCTCAAGGCGTCCGCGGACGCCTGCTCCAGCCCGACTCCAGCACGGCGATCGTCGGAGCCCTCGTCGTCCTCGAGGATTCCGCCGGCCACCGCGCGGCGCAGGCGGTCAGCGGCGCGGGAGGCCGGTATACCCTGCGGGCGCCCGCGGTCGGCATCTACAAGCTGCGGGTGCTCCGGATCGGATACCTCCCCTTCGAAGTGCCCATATCGCTTGCGCACATCGAGGATCTGGATCGGACCCTGATTCTGGCGGGGACACCTGTCACGCTCCCCGAAATATCGGTCGCCGGCAAGTCGTTGTGCGGCGAATCTTCCCGTGGCGACACCCTCTCATCGGCACTCTGGACCGAGGCCGGCACGGCGCTGCGAATCGCGGCCCAGACGGTCACGGAGCGCTCTCTCCGGTTTGTGGTCGTTCGCGAAGAACGCGAGATCAATGCAGCTGGCGAGGCGCGTCCCGTCGATGCCGAGAACAGGCTGGGCACCAGCGGCTGGCCCGTCCGAAGCCCCCCCATCGATTCCCTCCTCGAGTACGGGTTCATTCTCAACCGCGACGATCTCTGGGAGGGCCCAACCTGGCTTGGACCCGATCCCGACGTTCTACTCTCAGACGCCTTCTTCGCAGGCCACTGTTTCCAGACGGTCCCTCCGGCAGCGGGTCTCCCGGCCGAGTGGGTCGGGCTCTCCTTCGAGCCGGCGTTCGAGAGCACGCTGACCGACGTCCGAGGGACGCTCTGGCTCGATCGGTCGAGCGGCGAGCTCCGGCGAATCGATTACCGCTACACGCTGCTCCCGAAGTGGGCCAAGGGGCGCGATGCCGGAGGCACCCTGAACCTGGCGAGGCTGAACGACGGCGGGTGGGTGGTGCAACAGTGGCTGATGCGGGTGCCGATCCCGAAGGTCGAGCGAACGGCGGACACCAGGACCGCTGGCAACCGCAAGGTCTGGAAGGAGAGGGCGGTCTTCTACGGGTATCGCGAATCAGGAGGACGGGTCACGGAGGTGAGGGGTCCGACCGGGGGAAGCCTCCAGCACTTTCCCCAATAATCCTGCTTACATGCCCGGTGCCGGCGGGGTACTTTCCCACCATGGAATCCCGGCGATCGCACCTCCCTGCCTTCACCGCCCGGGGGCGGTCGAGCGACCTCCTCGCGCGCTTCCTTGCGGCCTGGCAGGAGCTCGCCAATCCCACAGAGTGGCGCCGTCTGCTCGTCGCAGTCTCCGGCGGATCCGACTCCCTGGCGCTCCTGCACCTGCTCCACGAGACCCGGGAGGCGCACCGGATGGAGCTGGTCGTCGCGCACGTCGATCACGGCATCCATCCCTCGAGCGCCGACGTGGCGCGACGGGTCATGGCGGCTGCCAATGACCTCCGGGTTCCCGTCGTGGTCGGGCGACTCGGACTGGGCGCCGGAACCTCCGAGACCGCCGCCCGGACCGCGCGACACGCCTGGCTCCAGCAGGCTCGCCGCTCGGAAGGAGCCGATGCCATCGTCCTGGCGCATCACGCCGACGACCAGGTGGAGACCGTCCTGCTGCGCGTCCTTGCCGGCAGTGGACTGGCCGGCCTTGCCGGGATGCAGCCGCGCCATGGGACCCTGGTGCGACCTCTCCTCGAGTTCCGGAAGGCTGAACTCGTCGCCTGGCTCGCGCGCAGGGGGATCCCGAGCTGGGAAGACCCCGCCAACCTCGATCCCGTGCACGAGCGATCCTGGATTCGCAGCAAGCTGCTCCCGATGCTGTCGGAGCGCGAGCCGAAGGTCCCCGAGCGGCTCCGCCG
>DAOLIZ010000040.1:0-18982 GCA_035328285.1 Gemmatimonadales bacterium | reverse complement strand
GCCCGCTCCGGGTCCGCCCGCGCCGGGATTCGCGGCCTGCGCCGCCACCGCGAGTTCCACGGCGCGGGCGAGGCCGGGCTGGCTGAGCTTGCCGCCCTCCTGGTCCCGGAGCACCTCCCCGAGTGCGCCAGGAAGCGGACGGAGCCGGGCCCGCTGCTCGAAGAGCTGGTTGAAGAAGTCGTCCACCCGAAGCTGGGCCACCTTTTCCCGCTCGGCAACCGCGGCGGACGGGTCGGTGACTTCGGGCCCCAGCCCGATGGTCAACTTGAGGGTGTCGATGGTCCCCAGGTAGCCCTGGCGCAGGGCATCCCACTGGTCGGCCGGCAGCGTGATACCGGCGGAATCCGCCTGCAACAGCAGCAGCTGGTTGGTGGAGAGCGCCTTGGCGAACTGCTTCAGCTGGTCGTCAGTGGCCTGCGCGACCTGCGCCCCGAACTGCATGGGCAGCGCGCCGAGCCAGCGCAGGTATTCGGCCACCGTGAGCTTGCCGCCCTTGTAGGTGGCGATGGTCTTGTTGGACTTCCGCATGCCGCTCCGGTCGGCAGCGCCCGAGCGCATGAGCGCCGGAGCGTCCTCGGAGACCTTGAGATCGTACAGGATGGACAGGCTGTCCATGTAGACGCTGTCCAGCCGGCGCGTGGCTTCCTGCGTGAGGTAGGCCAGGACCTTTTCGCGGGAGTCCTGCATCGTGGGCCGACGGATGATGTGATAGCCGAAGGGGGTCTCGACCAGGCCCGTCATCTGTCCCGGGCTCAGCCGCCAGGCGGCCGAGTCGAACGCGGTCACATACGCGCCCTTCTTGGCGGGTGGGAGCCAGCCGCCGTTCGCCTTGCTCGCCGGGTCATCCGAGAGCTGGGAGGCGAGCAAATCGAAATTGGCGCCCTGCTGGAGCTGGTTGAGGGCGAGCTGCGCCTTCTTCCGGGCCGCTGCGCGGTCCTCGGCAGAGGCGGTGGCCTGGACGCCGATGAGGATGTGCTGGAGCACCCGGACCGTGTCCGCCAGATACAGGCTGTCGGCGGCGGAGGCCGGCAGCTGCTCCCGTCGCGCGGCCAGCGTGTCGTACCAGATGGCGCCCCTGGCTTCGGCCACCTGCGGCCAGAGCACGGCGGCGACCCCCGCCGAATCGGTCTGAAGCGTCCCGCGCGCCACCGCCTGCGAGAAGAGCGTGTAGTCGCTCCACACCGTGGCGATGAACTCGGCGGTCTCGGCGGTCATCTGGGCGCCCTTGGCCTTCCCCATCATCGCCGCCAGCTGCTCGGCGGACAGGGTCTGGCCTGCGGCGGTGGCGGCGACGTCGGCGTGGGCCGAAAAGAGGTCGCCAAAGTTCGAACAGCCGGCGAGAACGAGCACGCTGGCTGCCAGCACGATCCTGCGCATGTTTTCTCCAGTTTGGAAGGTCATCACGAGCCCCTAGGCTCGCACCATTTCGAGCGCGCGCACCAACGCGGGCAGCAGGGCTTCGCCGCCCAGGCGCGTCAGGCGCAACGAGAGCGGGACGGTGCGGCGGACATCGGCGGCGAGCTGCACGTCATCCAGCGCCGCGGCGAGTCCGGCCATCCTGGGCGCCGTCCCCGCGCGGAAGGTCAGGCGTGCCTCGTCGCCCCGCGCCACCACATGCTGGACGCCGAGCCGGGCGCCAACCGCCCGCAGCCGGCTGAGGATCAGCAGCGTCTCCGCCTCGGGCGGGAGAGGACCGAACCGCTCCCGCAGTTCCGCGCCAAGCCCTTGAATGTCGCCAGATGACCCCGCGCGCGCCAGTCGGCGGTAGATGTCGAGCTTGGACTCGTCGTCGGCGACATAGCTGTCGGGGAGCCGCGCCGGCATGTCGAGCACCACCTCCGGAGGAACCGGGTCCTCGACGCCGCCCTTGCCGCGCAACGCCTGCACCGTCTCCTCGAGCCACCGCATGTACAGGTCGAATCCAACCGCGTGCGCGTGCCCCGACTGCTCCGCGCCGAGCAGATTCCCCGCCCCGCGCAACTCCATGTCCTTGAGTGCGATGCGGTAGCCGGCCCCAAGGTCGCTGTTGTGCTCCAGGACCTTGAGCCGCTCCTCGGCCACCAGGTCCACCTCGTCGGGCGCCAGCAGGTAGCAGTAGGCCCGGCGATGGCTCCGTCCGACGCGGCCCCGGAGCTGGTAGAGCTGGGCCAGTCCGAACCGGTGGGCGTCGTGGACGACCAGCGTATTCGCGTTCGGGACGTCGAGCCCGGACTCCACGATCATGGTGGAGACCAGGATGTCGAGGTCGCCCGCCACGAACTGCTCCATGACCCCCTCGAGCTGCTGGGCCGGCATCTGGCCGTGGGCCACCCCGACCCGGGCCCGCGGCGCGAGCGAGCGCACCCGCGCGGCGTAGGTGTCAATCGTGTCGATCCGGTTGTGGACCATGAACACCTGCCCCCCGCGGTCGAGCTCCCGGGCAAACGCCTCCTCGAGCAGGGCGTCGTCCCAGGGCTCGACGAAGGTCAGGATCGGCGAGCGATCCCGCGGGGGTGTCTCGATCAGCGTGAGGTCGCGCATCCCTGAAAGCGAGAGATGCAGCGTCCGGGGGATGGGGGTCGCGGTCATGGTCAGCACGTCCACGGCGAGGCGGAGCGCCTTGATCCGCTCCTTGTGCTTGACGCCGAAGCGATGCTCCTCGTCCACCACCAGGAGGCCGATGTCCTTGAACGTCACGTCGGGGGAGAGGAGGCGGTGGGTCCCGATGACCACGTCCGTCTCGCCGGTGGCGAGACGGCCGAGGGCCGCCTTCTGTTCCCTGGCGCTCCGGAAGCGCGAGAGCACCTCGACCTTGACCGGGAAGTCCGCCATCCGCTCGGTGAACGTCCGCCCATGCTGTTCCGCCAGGATGGTGGTGGGGACCAGCACCGCCACCTGCTTGCCGCCCTGCACGGCCTTGAACGCCGCCCGGACCGCGACCTCCGTCTTGCCGTATCCCACGTCGCCGACCAGCAGCCGGTCCATCGGCACCGGCCGCTCCATGTCACGGCGGACCTCCTCGACCGCCTTGGCCTGGTCGGGGGTGTCCTCGTAGAGAAAGCTTGCCTCGAGCTCCCGCTGCCACTTGGTGTCGGGCGGGAAGGCATACCCCGCCTGCACCGTCCGCCGTGCGTAGAGATCGAGGAGCTCCGCGGCCATCTGCCGAATGGCCTGGCGTGTCTTTTCGCGGGTGCGCTTCCAGGCCGGGCCGCCAAGGCGATGGAGCTTCGGGGGAGGCCGGTCCCCGTCCTCCCCGGCGGAGCGGTAGCGTTCGAGCTGGTCAAGCCGGTAGAGCGGGACGTTGAGGCGGTCGCCCCCTTCGTACTCCACCACGGCCACCTCGAGGAGCCCGCCGCCGACGGTGATCGTGTCGATCCCGCGGTAGATGCCGATCCCGTGGTCGAGATGGACGACATAGTCGCCGGCGGCGAGTGCGCCGGTGGCGGCGGTGGGCGCCGCCTGGCGATAGCGCCGCGGCCGGCGGAGCCGGCGGGCGCGGCGAAAGATCTCGTGATCGGTCAGGACCCTGAGCGCCGGGAGCACGAAGCCACCGTCCAGCGCCCCGACCGCCATCGTGGCGTGCGGCCCACGATGCCCCTCGCTCAGCAGCTCCTCGAGCCGCTCCAGCTGCCCCTCGTTGTCACAGAGCAGAAGCGTCGGCTGTCCCCCGGCCAGCAGGGCACGCAGCCGGGGAATGTCCCGGTCGACCCGCTCCGGCGGCAGGAAGCCCATCTGCAGGTCGACCGCCGCTTCGCGGAGGAGGACCCGGGCAAACGCCTCGCGCCGCGCGCGCCACCGTTCCGGCGATTCGTACAGATCGCCGCGCCCCGGAACGTCCTCTCCCATCCGCCGGGACAGCTCGAGATGGTGCTCCACCTCGGACCAGGCACGCTCCACCTCATCGGCGTCCGGCCCCTCCGCCTCCTCGATGAGCAGCGTGTCGGCGGCGAGGAGTTCAAGCAGCGAGCTGCGGGTTGGGGGTTGCCGGTCATCCAGTGCGTCGCCCCGGGGCGCCCCGGCCACCGGCAGCACAGTGACCTCGTCGAGGTCCTCGAGGGAGCGCTGGGTCGTGAGGTCGAAACCGCGGAGCGAAGCCAGCCGGTCGCCCCACCACTCGCAACGCGCCGGCGTCGTCATGCCGAACCCGTACACGTCCACGATGCCGCCACGCACGCTGAATTCGGCGACCTCGGTGACCGTGGGGACCCGACGGTACCCCATCGACTCCAGGGCGGTCACGACGGCGGTGAGTCCCGGCGTGTCCGCGCGCCCGGGGCCGAGGCGGAGTGTCGCTGCGCGCAGCCAGGCGGGGACGCCGGTGCGCTCGGCAGAGGCGCGCGCGGTGGTGACGAGAATCCGGATGCGCCCCTCGACCAGCGCCTGCAGCGTCTCGACCCGCTCGCCCGCGATCTCGTGGTGCGGCTCCTCCTCGCCCAGCCCTTCCCGCTGGGGATAGAGCGCGGTCGCCGCGTCGGTCAGCCGCTGGAGATCGCTGAGCCACCGCTCCGCTTCCGCGGGCGTCGTGGCCATGACCGCGAAGAGCCGGTCAGGGAACCGGCGGGCGAGCCAGGCCACGACCGCCGCCCCGCTGGAGCCGGGCAACCCGCCGAGGGCCAATCGGCCGCCACGACCCGGGAGCCGGCTGGCCAGCTCGAGCGCGCTCGGCGTCCGATCGAGGGTGTCGAGGAGGAGCGAAAGGGTCATGTGGCTCTCCGCTGGAAGCTGGCGAGCCCCATTTCGATGAGCCCCAGCAGCAGTGCAAGCCACAGGAGAGGTGCACGCAGCTGTCCTCGCGCGCCGGCCGCGAACGAGGCCGCCCCGACCCGGTCCAGCGGCACCAGGCGCGCCCCCGACCAGAGCGCCTCGATCTGCGAGCGCGGGGCGGTGGCCAAGTCGGACTCCCGCGGGTCGAGATTCACCGCCAAGGCGCCGAGGGTGTCCGGGCCCGACTGCAGGAGGTAGATCCCTGTGGAGGGAGGACGCCAGGCCGCGCCCCCCTCCACGCGCCACACCCGTCCGTCCCGTGTTACGCGATCCACGTCGTCGGGAAGCTGCACGGGGGCGCCCGGAGTGCCACTCACCAGCGCCTGCTCACCCCGCACCAGGCGATTGGCCAGCGCATCGACCAGCGGGACGAAGGCGGCGGAGGTGGGCAACCCGGTCCAGCTCGGCTCCAGGCGGCTGCCGAGCAGCACGACGTTGTCGGCCCGGACGATCCACGGCTCGCCCCCCACCGTGGCCTCGATGCCGCGCGCGGCGCCACCCACGTACGACAACGTGAGCCGGCGGGCGACCCGGACCGCGGGCAGGAGGGCGCCGCTGTCGCTCATCTGTTCGCGGACCACCGGTCCGCCGAAGCGCCAGGGCACGCCGCGGCGCTCCAGCGCGCGATTGAGCGACCCCAGCTCCGCCATGTCTGCCGGAGGCTCCACCACCGACGGCCCCGGGCCCAGCCAGCCGAGCGACACCTCGCTCCCATCCTGCAGCCGTCCCCCTTCCTTCAGCGTCGCTGCCGCCGTTGCGAGATACGCGTCCGCCGGATCCCACTGCGCCTTGGCCACCGGGAGCACCCGCACCAGCGTGCTTCGTCGGTCGTCGGCCCTGAACTCATCGGGGTCGAGGTCGGCGGTAAGCGGCCACCACCCCGGAAGGTTGGCCGGCAGGGGCACCTCCAGGGTCGGGCCGACCGACGCCAGTCGAGGCCGATCCGCCCGGTTCCCAAGCTGGACCACGATCGGCGCGCTGCGGCCCGAGTCACCGACCAGCCGTACGCGGGCCCGGTTCTCGCCGAGCGACCAGGGTTGGGGACCGGGGTCCAGCACGGCCACGCCGAGATTGTCCGGCGGGACGATATCGGGAACACCAACCACGACCGGGACGAGCACGGTGGCCGCCGATACCGCGCTCCGCTGCAGGTCGGAGAGCACCACCACCTCCGCGGGGCGGTCCTCGTTGGCGAGCATGTCCCGGGCCTGGGCCAGGGCGAGCCCGAGATCGAGACGCATCTCCGACGGGGCCAGGGAATCGACCGTGGTCCGGAGCGCGGCAGCCGACCCGCGCCGGGCAACTCCGTCTGCGGTCAGGAGCCAGAGCGCGTCCTCCGTGGTGGCCTTGTCGAGCACGGCGGCCGCCGCCCCGCGGAGCCGGTCGAGCATCGGCGTTCCATCGGTGACGGCGCCGCTGCTCGGCGAATTGTCGACGATCAGGACCAGGGCGGCAGGAGCGTGCCCCGAGAGTCCGTCGCGGGCGATGGTGGGGCCCGCGGCGGCGAGCACGAGCGCAAGGACCAGGAGGGTGCGGACGAGAAGCAGGAGCCAGTGCTGGAGCTTCAGCCGGCGACGGTGATCGCGTGTCACCTGCTGGAGATACCGGACCGCCGGGAAGGCGACCGTCGGCGGTTGCCGCCGTGCCACGAGGTGAAGGATCAGCGGCAGGGCGGACAGGGGAAGCGCCCAGAGCCAGAGCGGATTGAGGAACCCGATCATGTCACGCCACCGGGCCGGACCAGCGCCTCACGCAGCGCCTGGCCGAATGGCAGGTCGGTCCGGATGGCGTGGTAGCGAATCCCCTCGCGTCGCAAGGCGAGGCGCCAGTCGGCAATCGCCTCGCCGACGGTCTTGCGATAGACCTCGGCCCAGTCGCGCGGACGGAGCACCACGGCGGCGGCCGTCTCGGGATCCTCGAACCGGACTTCCGCCGGGCCGTCGAGTTCGAGCTCCCCGGGATCGAGGACATGGAGCACCAGGACCGAGTGGCCCCGGTGGCGCAGGAACTTGAGGGCATGAAGCGCCGGGGCGCGATCGAGGAGGAGATCGGAGATGAACACCACGAGGCCGCGGCGGCGGAGGCGCTCCACGACACCGTGGAGCGCCGGGGCGGCGGCGGTCATCCGCCCCGGCTCGAGGCCGGCGAGCGCAGTGGCGAGTCGCATCCAGTGCGCGCGGCTGACGCGGGGCGGAAGGGTCAGGCGGACGGTCTCGTCGAAGGCCACCAGTCCGGTCGCGTCCCGCTGGCGGAGCAGCACCAGGGCCAGCGCCGCGCTGAGCCGCCGCGCATATTCGAACTTGGTGAGGCGGGACTCGGGGGCGCCCGACCAGTCCATCGAGCGGCTGGCGTCGAGCACCAGCATGGCGCGGAGGTTGGTTTCCTCCTCGAACTGCTTGACGTACAGCCGATCCTTGCGCCCCAGCAGCTTCCAGTCCACGTACCGGAGCTCGTCGCCGGGCTGGTACATGCGGTGTTCGGCAAATTCGACCGAGAATCCGCGGCGCGGGGATCGGTGGAGGCCCGCCAGGAACCCCTCGACCAGCCCCTCCGTAACGACCTCGAGGCCGCCGAGGCGGGAAACCTCGAAGGGATCGAGCAGGTCGAGTCGGGCGGCGCCGTGCGTGGTGGCCATTCGGGCGGCAACGTACCGGGGAACGACGCGCGAAGTCAACGCGGACTCGGGCTGTACCCCTGGGGGGACATCGGGCCGATCCGCGAGCGCATGGGCTTGGGGCGCAACTGCTTGTCCAGAAAGATATTATAGACCGATTGAGGGGTGGCACGGGCCCTGCTGGCTTCCGTAGGTCTCGACGGGGTTGTCCTCCAGGAGGTTTCGTGCTGGTTCCATTGCTGGTCCTCTCACTCTACGCCGTGCAAACGCCCGCGCCCGCTCCGGCGCCGCAGCCACCCCGTGCTGCGCCGGCGCCGAAGCAGGGACAGGATCCCGCCAAGGCGGCGCCCCAAAAGGCGCAACAGCCGACCCCCAAGGCGGCACCGAGCCAGCAGCCGAAATCGGTCTCCCCCTCCAAACCCAGGCAGGCCACCCCGCAGCGGCCCCCCAGCGGCAGCCCCGGGCAGGCCCGGCCGTCCGCCCCCCGGGCCAACCCGAGCCCGCCCCGCGCTCCGCCGAAGGCCACAGGGGAGCCGAAGCTGAAGCGTCGAAAGCCCTGAAACTCCGGAACCCCTCGGGCCGTAGCGACACCGGGCCCGGCATGCGTAGGTTGCCTGCCGGGCCGTCCTGTATCTCCGACTGACTGACTCACCTATCGAATGAGACTTCGCATGCGATACCTGCTCACGCTCACTCTCCTTGCCGCCGCTCCCCTCGCCGCCCAGGCGCCCGCCACGGTGGTGCCGCCGCCGAGTTCGGCGGTGAAGAAGGCCGCCGCGACGATCACGGCGGCCGATGTGGCCAAGCGGATCAACATCATTGCAGACGACTCGATGATGGGCCGCGACACGCCCAGCCCGGGGCTCGAAATGACGGCGCAGTACGTGGCCGATCAGTTCAAGTCGTTCGGGCTCAAGCCGGGCGGGGAGAAGGGCACCTGGTTCCAGCGCTACGAGATTCTCCAGACGCAGTTCGACCCGGCCGCCTCCCATGTCGGGTTCATGGCGGGCGGGAAGCATGTCCACGCCGATTTCAGCCACGACGCGCGATTCCTGTTCGGCACCCCCCCGACGAAGGAGGTCGGCGGACCGGTGATCGTCCTGGGCGGATCCCCGAACCCCGACGCCCTGAAGGGCATGGACGCCACCGGGAAGGTGATCCTCCTGGTGCTGGACTACAGCAACGGCCAGGTGGCCGGCGGCTGGAACCGGATGTTCGGCGCCGTGCTCGGCATGAACCCCCTCGGCGTCGTGATCCTCTCCAACCGCGACTCCGCGAACTGGGCGAACCGGATCAGCGCCCCGTACCGGAAGGGTGTGCGGCTTGGGGGTGACGGCGGCCGCGCGCCGATCGTCGATGTCAACGATGCCGCGTTCGTCCAGGTCCTCGCGGCGGGCGGCGTGGACGTGGCCAAGATCCGCGCCGATACCAGCATGGTGGCCCTGGTGGATCCGGGCCTGAAGGTCATGCTCGACCTGAAGGAGACGGTCCTCAACAAGACCACGGCGCCCAACACCATCGGCATCCTGGAAGGCACCGACCCGACGCTCAAGCACGAATACCTCGTGTACTCGGGCCACATGGATCATGTCGGCATTTCGTCCGGCAAGGCCGACAGCATCAATAACGGCGCCGACGACGACGCTTCCGGCACCGTCGGCGTGATGGAACTCGCCGAGGCGTTCAGCCGGCCGGGCGCCCGCACCAAGCGCTCCATCCTCTTCATCACGGTGAGCGGCGAGGAGAAGGGGCTCTGGGGCAGCAACTACTTCACCGAGAACCCGACGGTGCCCATCAAGGACATGGTGGCCGACATCAACATCGACATGATCGGCCGCAACTGGCCCGACACCATCGTGGCCATCGGGCGCGAGCACTCCGACCTGGGCCAGACGCTGGAGGCGGTCAACGCCCAGCATCCGGAGCTCGGGATGACCGCCATCGACGACAAGTGGCCCGAGGAGAACTTCTACGGCCGCTCCGACCACTTCAACTTCGCCAAGAACGGCGTGCCGATCCTCTTCTTCTTCAACGGCGTGCACGAGGACTACCATCAGCCCTCCGACTCCCCGGACAAGATCAACGCCGACAAGGAGTCCCGGATCCTGCAGCTGCTCTTCTATCTCGGACAGGCGGTGGCCAACAATCCGCAGCGTCCGCAGTGGAACCCGGACAGCTACGCCAAGATCGTCCAGCCGCCGAAGCCGGCGTCATAGGGGGCCTCCGCGCGGCGGGTCCGCCCGACTGCCGGCACGCGATTACCATTCAGGGGGCCCTCGGGCCCCCTGAATGGCTTCCGGCCACCCTGCCCCACCGCCACCCTGCCACCCCGGATCTCCCATGACCGACGCCGCCCCCGGTTCCCTCGCCGAGTTCCGGGCCCTTCGCGAGCAGATGAACGCACGGATCCTCGACGCCGGCAACCTGACCATCAACCGGTTCTTCGCGCTCGACGGCCGCGCGTACGAGGCCGGCGCCCTGGGCGTCAAGACCAAGGAAATGCTCGGCCTGGTGTCGAGCATGGTCCTCCGCTGCGACGACTGCATCACCTATCACGTCGTCCGCTGCCGGGAGGAGGGGGTCACCCACGAGGAGTTCCTCGAGATCTTCAGCGTGGCGCTCATCGTCGGGGGGAGCATCGTCATTCCGCACCTGCGGCGGGCCATGGCGCGACTGGAGGAACTGGCCGGCTCAGCCTGACCGGGGCTCCGTTATATTTGCGCCCATGTCTCAAGCCCGCATCCGCAACTTCTGCATCGTGGCGCACATCGACCACGGCAAGTCCACCCTGGCCGACCGCCTCATCGAAACGACGGGGGCCGTCCAGAAGCGACAGATGCGGAGCCAGCTGCTCGACACGATGGACCTCGAGCGGGAACGGGGCATCACCATCAAGCTGAACGCGGTGCGGATGTCCTATACCGCGCGCGACGGCGTCGAGTACGAACTCAACCTGATCGACACCCCCGGGCACGTGGACTTCACCTACGAGGTTTCGCGGTCGCTCGCCGCCTGCGAGGGCGCCATCCTCGTGGTCGATGCCTCGCAGGGCATCCAGGCGCAGACACTGAGCAATCTCTTCCTCGCGCTCGACGCGGGCCTCGAGATCATCCCGGTGCTCAACAAGATCGACCTCCCGGGCGCCGAGCCGGAGAAGCGGGCCCAGGAGATCATCGACCTGATCGGCGCCCGGCGCGAAGAGATCCTCAGCGTCTCGGCCAAGGAGGGCACCGGCGTGCCCGAACTGCTCGAGGAGATCGTCGCCAAGGTCCCGCCGCCGCGCGGGCGGGACGACGCGCCGCTCCGGGCGCTCATCTTCGACTCCTACTATGACCGGTACCGGGGCGCCGTGCCCAGCATCCGGGTGGTCGACGGGTCGGTGCGCAAGGGGATGACGATCGCGTTCGGGTCGCACCCCGAGGACGAGTACCGGGTCGAGGAAGTCGGCTACCTGCAGCTCGGCCAGCGGGAGGCCCCGGCCCTCGAGGCCGGCGAAGTCGGGTACATCGTGGCGAGCCTGCGGGACGTCCGGGACGCGCGCGTCGGCGACACGATCCTCGACGCGGACAGGCCGACAAGCGAACTGCTCCCCGGGTATCGCATCGTGAAGTCGATGGTCTTCGCCGGGGTCTATCCGACCGATTCAGACCAGTACGAGAACCTGCGCGACGCCCTCGAAAAGCTGCGGATGAACGACGCCTCGCTGAACTACGAGCCCGAGGTGTCCACCGCGCTCGGGTTCGGGTTCCGATGCGGATTCCTGGGGCTGCTGCACCTTGAAATCGTGCAGGAGCGGCTCCAGCGGGAGTTCAACCTCGACCTGATCACGACGGTGCCGACCGTCGAGTACCACGTCTACACCACCGACGGCGCCATGACGGTCCTGTCGAATCCCACCAACCTCCCCGACCCGGCGTCCATCGACCGGATCGACGAGCCGTACGTGAAGGCGCGGATCATGGCGCCGGCCGACTACATCGGCGCCATCATGAAGCTCGGGCAGGACCGGCGCGGCATCTACAACGGCATGCACTACCTCGACACCACCCGGGTGGAGTTCGACTTCGAGTTCCCGCTGGGGGAAATCGTCCTCGACTTCTACGACCGGCTCAAGTCGATCAGCCGCGGCTACGCGTCGCTCGACTACGAAATGGCCGACTTCCGGCCATCCGACCTGGTGAAGCTCGACCTGCTGCTCAACGGCGACCAGATCGACGCCTTCAGCGTCATCATCCACCGGGACAAGGCCTACGAGTTCGGCCGGAAGATGGCGGAGAAGCTCAAGGAACTGATCCCGCGGCAGCTCTACGCGGTGGCCATCCAGGCCGCCATCGGCCAGAAGGTCATCGCGCGGGAGTCGATCAGCGCGTTCCGGAAGGACGTGCTCGCCAAGTGCTACGGCGGCGACATCACGCGGAAGCGCAAGCTGCTCGAGAAGCAGAAGGAAGGAAAGAAGCGGATGAAGCAGATCGGCGCGGTGGAGATTCCCCAGGAGGCGTTCCTGGCCGTGCTGAAAGTCGACTAGTCCTCTCACCCAGCGATGCCCATGCGCCCCGGCCCCGTCCTCGTCATCCAGACCGCGTTCCTCGGCGACGTTGTCCTCACCACGCCCCTGCTGTCGCGCCTCGCGGCACGGTTCGGGCCGGTGGACGTCGTCACGACCCCCGCCGCCGCCGAACTGATCGAGACGCACCCGGCCGTGCGGCGCGTGATCCCCTATGACAAGCGCGGCGCCGATCGCGGGCTTGGCGGGTTCCGCCGCGTCGCCGAGCGCCTGGCCGACGCACGTTACCCCGGCGTGTTCCTGCCCCACCGCTCGTGGCGGTCCGCCGCCCTGGCTGCCTGCGCGCACATCCCCGAGCGGATCGGGTTCGAGGACAGCCCAGCGGCCATCCTCTACACGAAGCGCGTGCCGCGCCCCCGCGGGGGCCACGAAAGCGACCGGATCATGGCGCTCGCCGATGGCGCAGCCCAGGGCGACGCGGCGCCAGCGGTGCGCCTGACCCTGACCGATGCCGACCGGGCAACGGCCGACGCCTGGCTCCGGGAGCGGAAGATCACCGGGCCCTTCCTGGCGGTGGCACCCGGGTCGATTTGGGGCACCAAGCGGTGGCCGGGATACGCGGAGCTCGTCGCCCGGATGACGCAGCCGGTCGTGGTGCTCGGCAGCGCGGCGGACCGCGGGCTCGCCGACGAGGTGGCCGCGGCAGGAGCCGGTCGCGCGCATTCCGCCGCCGGCGCCCTGTCGCTTCGCGAGTCGGCGGCGATCATCGCCCGCGCGGACCTGCTGGTGACCAACGACTCGGCGCCCCTCCACCTGGCCACCGGCGTGGGCACCCCGGTCGTGGCGGTGTTCGGCCCGACCACCCCGTCCCAGGGATTCGGACCGATCGGTGCCGGCAGCCGCGTCGTGGAGCAGAAGGGCCTCTGGTGCCGCCCCTGCTCGCCGCACGGGCCCGCCACCTGCCCGCTCGGCCATCACACCTGCATGCAGGCCATCGGCGTGGAGCGTGTGCTGGCCGCCGTCGCGTCCGCCTCAGCCGCCGGCGCGCACTGACATGGAATACATCCTCGGCATCGACGTGGGCGGCACAAATCTCGTCGCCGGCTGCGTCTCCAGCGACGGCTCGCGTCTCGAGGGGCTGTTCACCGAGCCGACCCGCGCCGAGGAAGGGGCCGATGGCGTGGTGGGGCGCATCCTGGCCCTGGGCCAGCGCTCGCGGGATGCGCTGGCCGCCGCCGTCCCCGGGGCGAGTGTATCCGGCGTCGGCATCGGCTCTCCGGGCCCCCTCGACACGCGGCGGGGCATCGTCCTCCTGACGCCAAACCTCGGCTGGGTGGACTTCCCGCTGCGCGACCGGGTGGCGGACGGGCTGGCGCTTCCGGCGTCGCTGGACAACGACGCGAACTGCGCCGTGCTCGGCGAGCACTGGCGCGGCGCCGCCCGCGGGACGAGGCAGGCCATCGGCATCACCATCGGCACCGGCATCGGCGGCGGAATCATCCTCGACGGCACGCTCTACCATGGCGCGTCGGACTGCGCCGGAGAAATCGGGCACACGACCATCGAGATGAACGGCCGGCGCTGCGCGTGCGGCAATTACGGCTGCCTCGAGGCGTACGCGTCGGGTCCCGCCATCGCGCGACGTGCCGTGGAGGCGGTGGAGCGGGGCGCCGAGAGTTCGCTGCGGGCATTGCTGGACGCCGACCCGGCGGCGATCACGGCCCAGGTGGTGTACGAGGCGGCGGAAGCCGGCGACAGCCTGGCCCGCGAGGTGGTCCAGGATACGGCACGGATCCTCGGGGCGGCCATCGCCAACCTGGTCAACGTCTTCAATCCCGAGGTCGTGGTGGTCTGCGGTGGCGTCACCCTGGCCGGGGAGAGCCTCTTCGCGCCCCTGCGCCGCGAGGTGACCCGGCGCGCCTTCCGGCCCGCGGTGGAAGTCTGCCGGATCGTGCCCGGCGCGCTGACGGGATCCGCCGGCGTCTACGGCGCGGCCCGGTCCTTCCTCGACAGCCGCGTCAGGTGACCATGCGCCGCGTCGGCGTGGTCGGGACGATGGTCTGGGACGTGATCCACGGACGGGACCCGGTCGGGCCGCCGGTCGAGGAGTGGGGCGGCATCGCCTACGCGCTGTCGGGGATGGACGCAGCGCTGGACGAGGGCTGGGAAATCGTGCCCCTGATCCGCGTGGGCCGCGACCTGGCTCCGCAGGCAGCAGAGTTCCTTCGTGGCCTCTCCCGGCTTGCACCGGGGGCGCGCTGCATCGAGGTGCCGGCGCCCAACAACCGGGTGGTGCTGCGATACCAGTCGGCGGAGCGCCGCTGCGAACGGATGCAGGGTGGCGTACCGGGCTGGACGTGGCCGGAACTCGGTCCGCTCGTCGGCGACCTGGACGCCCTGTATGTCAACTTCATTTCCGGCTTCGAGATGTGCCTCGGCACCGCGCAGGCATTGCGGCAGGGCTTTCGGGGCCCCATCTATGCTGATCTCCACAGCCTCTTTCTCGGGATGCAGCGCGACGGCATGCGCATGCTCCAGCCCCTGCCCGACGCCCCCTCCTGGTTCGGGTGCTTTGATGCGATCCAGGTCAACGAGGATGAAATGCGCCAGCTCTCCCCGGACCCGATGGGACTCTCCGCCGCCGCGCTCGGCGCGGGGGTGTCCCTGCTGCTGGTGACGCTCGGGCCGCGCGGCACCGCCTACGTGGCGGCCCCGGGGTTTGACGGATGGAATCGCGGGGCGGCCGCCTCCTCCGGCCAGCCGATCCGCACCGCACTGGTGGCCGCCCCGGCCGTCGATGCGCTCGACCCGACCGGCTGCGGCGATGTCTTCGGGGCGGCCTGCGCCGCACGGCTGCTCGCGGGCGTCCCGGTGCCGGATGCGATTCGCGACGCGAACGCCTTCGCCGCGCGGAACGCCGCCTTCCGGGGCGCGGGCGGGCTGGCGCGCCACCTGCGCGGGGAACTGGTGGCCCCATGACACGCATCGCCGAGGTGCCCGCCTATTTCGACGACAAGTCGTTCGACCAGTTCGCGCAGGGCTTCGGCGCCTGGCCGCCCGACGAGCGGATGCTCTTCGATGCCCGGGCCGCCACCTGGGCCTCCCCCTACGGCCTGATCGGCATGCTCACCGCCGCCCAGGCGCTGCGGGACGCCCACTGCGAGAAGCCCCTCTTCACGGTGCCGGCCAGCGATGATGTGCGCCGGTACTGGGCCAGGACCGGGTTCTTCCGGCACGCCGCCGACCTCTTCGAGATCCATGGGAAGGTCCCCCGCGTCGCGGCGAACGAGGACTCCGACCACCTGCTCGACATCACGCCGGTCGGGGCCTCTGAGGATGTGCACCAGGTGGTCGGGCGGATCCAGGAACGGGCGGCCCGGATGCTGAGCAACGAGCTCGGGCTCGAGGCGAAGGCCACGATGGGATTCGCAATGGCGCTTTCGGAGGCGTGTCAGAATATTGTAGAGCACGCCGGGACCTCCGGGTGGGTGGCCGTTCATCTGTATAACTTCCGGAAGCGGCTGGGGCGGCGCGTGATCGTCATCGCGGTCAGCGACGCGGGGCTCGGCTTCCGCCGGTCGCTGGAGGCCACCCAGGCCAAGCGGTTCGGCGACCGCTGGGGCGACGCGGCGGCGTTGGAGGCCGCGCTGATCCAGGGGGTCAGCCGCTTCCGGGATCCGGGTCGGGGCCAGGGCCTCGCCGGGATCAAGCGGTATCTCAGTCGGTGGGACGGGAAGATCTCCATCCGGAGCGGGACCGCCCGGCTGTCGATCGTCCCGCCCTGGGACGACGATGTTCCCCTCGCGGAGAACCTCCCGTTCTTCCCCGGCTCCCAGGTGCAGGTGGTCATCCCGGCCCAGGAAGGAGGCGCCCGGTGATCCAGACGATTCCTCTCGGCCGCGTCCTCCAGGAGACGGTCTCCACCCCCTATCGCGACCTGGTCACCCGCCCCACCGGCGCGGCAGTGCGGAGCTGGATCCAGAAGGCGATCGCGGGGTCCGACGCCCCGACCACCATGCTCGACTTCACCGAGGTGGGCCTCCTCGACTTCAGCTGCGCCGACGAAATCGTCGCGAAGCTCCTCCTCGACACCGACCCCGGCACCGATCACTACGTCATGCTGCTCGGCACGCGGGAGGACCACACCGAGGCGATCGACCATGTGCTCAACCACCATGCCCTGGCCATTGCGGTCGTCACCGGGCCCGACGAGCCGCCGCAACTGCTCGGCCGGGTGACGCCCGAGCTCCAGCGGGTGTTCCACTGCGTGTTCCGGCTGGGGCCCGGTGATGCCGGCAGCATCGCGGACAGCCTCGGCTGGACGCTTGAACGGGCCGCCGACGCCCTGCTGACGCTGTCCCTGCTGCGGCTGCTGCGCGCCGAGGCGGGCACCTTCCACCCCCTCCCCCAATGACGCCGCGGCGCCCGGGCCCCTCGACGCTGTCGGTCCACGGCATTCCCCATCGCCGCGCCGACTGGACCCCCGTGGTCAGTCCGGTGGTGCAGAGCACCACGTTCGTGAACCCGGTGGGGTCCAGCGAAGAGGTGCTGTACACCCGGTACGGGAACAACCCGAACCAGGTGGACCTCGCCCGCAAGTACGCCCTGCTCGAGGGAGCGGAAGCGGCCGTCTTCCTGTCCAGCGGGATGGGCGCCACGGCGCTGGCCCACCTCGCGGTGTTGCGGCCTGGCGACCACCTCCTGGCCAGCGAGTGGATCTACGGCGGCACCCGCCGGCTCTTCGACGACGAACTCGGCCGCTTCGGCATCGACGTCTCGTACGTCGACCCGACGCAGCATCGCTCGTGGCGCAAGTCGGTGCGCAAGTCGACCCGGGCCATCTTCGTCGAGACACCGACCAATCCCACGCTCCGCATCATCGACCTCGCCCCGATCGCCCAGGTCACCAAGGAGTTCGGGCTGGCGCTGCTGGTGGACGGCACCTTCGCGAGCCCGATCAACCTGCGGCCGATCGAGCACGGTGCCGACGTCGTCATCAGCAGCGCCACGAAGTACCTGAATGGGCACAGCGACGTGATCGCCGGGGCCGTGGCGGGGTCCGCCTCCTTCATCGAGGAGGTCACCCGCCTGATGCGGCTCTGGGGGCAGTCCATCGACCCGCATGCCGCCTGGCTGGTGGAGCGCGGACTCCGGACGCTGGCGGTCCGGATGGACCGGCACAACGCGAACGGAATGGCGGTGGCTGAGTGGGCAGCGGCGCAGCCGGAGTTCTCGGCGGTGCACTACCCGGGCCTCCCCGCCCATCCCGACCATGCCTATGCCCGGGAGATCCTGCACGGCTTTGGCGGGATGGTCGGGCTGCAGCTCAACGGCGGGGCCCGCGCCTCCGAGCGCTTTCTCAAGAAGCTGAAGCTCGTGGCGCACGCGCCGAGCCTGGCCGGTGTCGAGAGCCTGATTTCCGAGCCGAGGCTGACCTCCCACAAGGGGCTGTCACCGGCGGACCGGGCGCGGATCGGCATCCCGGACGGCTTCCTCCGGCTGAGCTGCGGCATCGAGGACGCCGCGGATATCATCGGCGATCTGGAGCAGGCCTTGGGGAGGTAGTTATCTTCCAGCCGTGATTCGATTTACGCAGGTATCGATGGCCTATCCGCGCGGCGGCATGGCCGTGAAGGACCTCTCCTTCCGTATTGCGAAGGGGGAGTTCGCCTTTCTGACCGGCCATTCCGGCGCCGGCAAGTCCACCATCCTCAAACTCATCTCCGCCGACCAGCGGCCGACCCATGGTGAACTCCGCGTCTCGGGGTTCAACATCGCGGACCTGTCGGCCCGCGAGGTGCCGAAGCTCCGGCGCCGCCTGGGCATCGTCTTCCAGGACTTCCGGCTCCTGCAGGACCGGACCGCGGAGGAGAACGTCGCCTTCGCGCTGGAGGTCACCGGCGCGCGGCCCGACACGATTCCGACGCGCGTGCACCGTGTGTTGACCCAGGTGGGGCTCGCCTCGCGCGGCCGCGCCTACCCCACCGAGCTCTCGGGCGGCGAGCAGCAGCGGATCGCCATCGCGCGCGCCCTCGTCAACGACCCGCCAATCCTCCTGGCCGACGAGCCGACCGGCAACCTCGACGAGCGCTCGTCCCGCGGCGTGTTCCAGCTCCTGCGGGACATCAATACCGGCGGGACCTGTGTCGTCATGGCCACCCACGACCTCGCGCTGGTGCGCCAGACACAGTATCGCGTCCTCGAGCTGCGGGAAGGCTCCCTGGTGTTCGACAGCGCGGAAGAGCGCATCGCCTCGGAAGGCATCTCGTGAGCCTCCTGACCCGCGAAACGTTCCGGTCGTTCCGGCGGGCACCGATGCTCTCGGCGCTGTCGATCACGACGATCGCCTTCTCGCTCTTTACGGTGGGGCTGTTCGGGTTGGTGGCCGTGAACATGCAGGAGGCGCTGCGCGGCATCAGCAACCGGGTGGAGATCGAGGCGTTCCTCCTCCGCGGGACCCCGCCGGAGACGATCACCCTGGCGTCGCAGGACATCGCCTCCTTCCCGGAGGTCGATGCGGTGGTCTACGTGGACGAAGACGAGGCAATGCAGCGGGCTCAGCAGGAACTGGTGGAGTTCAAGGACGCCTATCGCGACCTGCAGGTGAACCCGCTCCCCGCGTCGCTGCAGATCTCGCTGAAGGAGGGGTTCCGGGACGCCGCGCACGTGACGGCGGTGGCCAAGCGGATCGAGGGATTCTCGTTCGTGGACGACGTGCGGTTCGGCCGCGAGTGGATCGAGAACCTGGATCGGCTGCGCAATCTCGCGGGGTTCGTCGGCCTCGTCATCGGGCTGGCGTTCGCCGCGGTGGCGGTCGTGATCATCGGCGTGACCATCCGGATGACGGTGCTGCAGCGGGCGCGCGAAATCGCGATCATGCGCCTGGTCGGCGCCACGGACGCGTTCATCCGCGGCCCCTTCCTCCTCGACGGCGCCCTCAAGGGATTCCTCGGCGGGGTCCTCGCCGTGCTGCTCTCCCGGATCGCGTTCGAGCTCTTCCGCCGCAACAGCACGACCGGGGCGCACGCCCTGCTCTTCTTCGAACCGAAGCACCTCGTGCTGGGCATCCTCTTCGGCGTGGCCATCGGGCTCGGGGGAAGCCTCGTGAGTGTCGGAAGACA
>DAOLIZ010000039.1:13835-19050 GCA_035328285.1 Gemmatimonadales bacterium | reverse complement strand
GGAAGGAGAGGAACTCGAGCGGCGTCATCGTCTCCAGCACGTCGATCTGGGAGACGAGCACTTTCAGAATGGTCAGGATGCGCTTCAGCGTGCCCAGGGCGCCCAGCCCCTCGCCGGCCTCGAGGAGGCGGTGCAGGCGCCCGAGTTCATGGAGGAGCTGCTTGAACCAGAGTTCGTAGACCTGGTGAATGACGATGAAGAGCATCTCATCGTGCTCGGGTCCGTCGCTCAGCGGCTGCTGCAGCGCGAGGAGTTCGTCCACCTTGAGGTAGGTGGCGTAGGTGAGCGGCGTGGGGGGCGTGGTCACGTGCCATCCTGCTTGGTGGGGGAGCCGGCGCCAGGGCTCGGCGGGCGGAACATGGTATCGACCAGGGTGCGCGTCTTGACGCCCTGGCCCGGCAGCACCGACTGACCCGGCTTGCAGGGGCGGGCGTTGCGCACCGTCCACCCGCTCGGCACGCCCGCGGAGTCAAAGCGGACATTCCCCTTCTGGAGCAGGGCGACGCGCCGCACTCCGATCGGCGTGGCCACCTCGACCCGGCCATTGAGTTCATACTTCGCCTCGACGAAGTCGTCGCCCTTGGCATGGACGCGCGGTTCGTCGTCGCGGGGGATCTGCAGCAACGCCGTCACCTCCACCGAGTCCCGCACCTTCATGGCGAACGCCCTCTTGCTCTGCAGCACCCCGACGGGCGTGTCGTTCACCAGCAGTTGCGCTTCGATGGTCAGCCCGTCGAGCTCGAAATCGTTGAGATTGCAGCCGGTCAAGACGACCTGGAGGGTGTCGGCGGGCGCGCCCTGAAAGGTGAGACGGACGCCGCTCAGCGCGAAGGTGGGATCGGAATAGAGCCAGCCGCCGAGGGGAGTGCAGCCGAGCACACCGAGCCCCAGGATGAGGAAGCCGGTGAGCACGGATGCGGGCGATGCGAATCGGCGTGTCCCCATAGGCGCGGAAAACTCCCGGTGATGCTCATGGCGTCTCTCCTCGCGCCTCGCGCGCCAGCAGAGCCCGCTTTCGATCTTCCCCCCACCGATATCCCCCGCCCGAGCCGTCCGCCCTCACCACCCGGTGACAGGGGATGACGATGGCCACCGGATTGGACGCGCAGGCGGCGCCCACGGCCCGGGCCGCGCCGGGCCGGCCAATGGCCGCCGCCACCTCACCGTAGGTGCGGGTTTGCCCGTAAGGGATCCGCCGCAACTGGCTCCAGACCGCCCGGTCGAAGGCGCTTCCGGGAACATCCAGCGGCACCCCTGCGAGGGGGGCGCCTCCTGCCAGGTGATCGCGCAATGCGCCGGCCATCGGGGCCAGGGCGCTGTCATCCCGGCGCAACACCGCCCTTGGAAACTCCTCGGCCAATGCCGCGCCCAGGGCGGCTTTGTCCCCGCCGAACCACGCGGCGCAGAGACCCCGGTCCGAAGCGGCCAGCAGGAGCGGCCCCGCCACCGTGTCGATCACGGTGAAACGCAAGGTGACGCCCTCGCCGCCCGCTCGATAGGAGGCCGGGGCCATGCCGAGCGCATCGGCGCCCTGCTCATAGAGCTGCCGGCTGGAACCGTAGCCGGCGTCCCACCCGGCGCGGCTCACCGACTTGCCCTGCCGTAACCCTGTCTTGAGGCGTTCACGGCGCAGCGCCTGCGCGTAGGCGCGAGGACTGACCCCGACCAACCGAGAAAAGCTCCGCTGCAGATGCGCCGCGCTCACGCCGGACACCCTGGCCAGCTCCGCCAGGGGAGGCACCTCCCCGGCATGCTCGTCAATATACGCCTTGGTCCGCCGGACCGCCTCATCCCCGGACCGGGACCCGCTTCCCGAGGTCACGTCGTCGGGGCGACACCGCCGGCAGGCCCGGAAGCCCCCTGCGCGGGCTTCGTGCGGCGTATCATAAAACATTGCGTTTTCGCGCTTTGGGCGCCGGGAACCACAGGAGGGCCGGCAGTAGATCCCGGTCGTGCGCACGGCATAGACGAACTGACCGTCGGCCCGCGCATCGCGCGCGACCACGGCTGCCCACCGCTCGGTATCGGCGGCGGGCGTCTCGGCAACGGGTGAGTTGATCATGGCAACAAGGTAGGAGAAAGCCCGGGGCGGGGCTATCCGGTTTGTGCGATGAATCGCCGGCGGGGCCGGGAGGCCGGGAGGCAGGGAGGCAGGGAGGCAGGGAGGCAGGGAGGCCGTAACTGCCCTGCTGCCCCACAGCCCCGCGGCCCAATCCGCACCGTCCTACTTGAGGAAGAGGAGCTCCCTGTAGGTCGGCACCGGCCAGAACTCGTCCGCCACGTGCAGCTGGAGTTCGTCCGCCACCGCCCGCAGCTCTTCCATGGCCGGGATCACCTTGGCCTTGATGTGCTGGGCGTGCTTCATGGGCGACTCGGCGTGGGCCTGCACCACCTTGTCCAGCGCCACGGTCGCCTTCCGGAGCCGGCTCACCGCGCCGACGAACGTCTGCAGCGCGGTCCGGGAATCGGCGTCCTCGACGCCGGCCGCCTCCGTGGACGCCACCGCCTCCGCCACCAGCGACTGGTGCGCCAGGGCGGCGGGGAGGATCATGGTCCGCGCCATCGACACCATGGTCTCCGCCTCGATGGTGACCTGCTTGATGTACTTCTCGATGGCGATGTGGGTGCGGGAGTCGAGCTCCGCCTTGGTCAGCACCCCGTACTTCTTGAACATGTCGTAGTTCTTCTTCGCCGACAGCGCCTGGAACGACTCCACCGAGTCCGTGAGCATCGGGAGTCCGCGCTTCTTGGCCTCGGCGTGCCACTCCGCCGTGTAGTTGTCGCCGTCGAAGATGACCCGCTTGTGCTCCTTGAGCAGCTTCTTGAGGAGGCTCATCGCCGCGCTCTCGACCTTGGCGGCCGTCGGCTTGTCGCCCACCGCCTTCTCGAGTTCCCCCGCCACGTAGTCGAGCGACTCCGCCACGATGGTGTTGAGCACCGTGTTGGGCCAGGCGATGCTCTGGCTCGACCCCACGGCCCGGAACTCGAACTTGTTGCCGGTGAAGGCGAAGGGGCTGGTGCGGTTGCGGTCGCCGGAGTGCCGCGGCAGCTGTGGCAGCGACCGGGCGCCGAGGTCGATCATCCCGCCCTTCAGGGTCCGCTTCGGCACGCCCTGCTCGACTTGCGACAGGATGTCGGAGAGCATGTCGCCGAGGAACATCGAGATGATGGCCGGCGGCGCCTCGTTGGCGCCGAGGCGATGGTCGTTGGCCGCGCTGGCAATGCAGGCCCGGAGCAGATCGGCGTGCACGTCCACCGCGCGGATCACGGCCACGAGGAACACGACGAACTGCAGGTTGGTGTGCGTCTCGTCCTGCGGGTCGAGCAGGTTGACGCCGGTGTCGGTGGCCATCGACCAGTTGTTGTGCTTGCCGCTGCCGTTGACGCCGGCGAAGGGCTTCTCATGCAGCAGCGCCGCCAGTCCGTGCCGCTGGGCCACGCGCTTGAGCGTCTCCATCAGCAGCATCTGGTGGTCGCTGGCGATGTGGCTGACCTCGAACAGCGGCGCGATCTCGTACTGGCCCGGCGCCACCTCGTTGTGGCGGGTCTTGACCGGCACGCCCAGGCGGTAGAGCTCGAGCTCGGCGTCGGACATGAAGGCCAGCACCCGGCTGGGAATGGTGCCGAAGTAGTGGTCCTCGAGCTGCTGCCCCTTGGGGGGACGGGCGCCGAAGAGGGTGCGCTCGCAGGTCATCAGGTCGGGGCGCTGGAAGTAGAGCTCCCGGTCCACCAGGAAGTACTCCTGCTCCGGCCCGACCGTCGTAGCCACGCGAGTGACGCCGGCGTCGGTGCCGAAGAGCTTGAGGATCCGCAGCGCCTGCTTGCTGAGGGCCTCCATGGAGCGGAGGAGGGGGATCTTGGTGTCCAGCGCCTCGCCGGTCCACGACACGAACGCCGTGGGGATGCAGAGGGTCACGTTGTTGTCGCCGCGCACCAGGAAGGCGGGGCTGGTGGGATCCCACGCCGTGTAGCCGCGGGCCTCGAAGGTGGCGCGGAGGCCGCCGGAGGGGAAACTCGAGGCGTCCGGCTCGCCCTGCACCAGCTCGGCGCCGGAAAAGTTGAAGATGACGCCGCCGGATCCATCGGGGCTCACCAGCGAGTCGTGCTTCTCGGCGGTGAGGCCGGTGAGGGGCTGGAACCAGTGGGTGAAGTGCGTGGCGCCGTTCTCGATGGCCCAGTCCTTCATGGTGGCGGCCACCACGTCGGCCACCTGGGCGTCGAGCTGCTCCCCGGCGTCGATGGTCCGGATGAGGCTCTTGTAGATCTCCTTCGGGAGGCGCTGGCGCATCACGCGCCGGGAAAAGACGTCCTTGCCGTAGATGCTGTCGATGCGGTCGATGGGGGCGGTCACGGGGTTCCTCGCACAGGCGGTCGGGAAAGACGAGCGGCGGACGGCGGGAGTCTAGCGCAGAGGGCGGGCCGGGGCTAGGTTTTTCCATAGACCATCTATGGAAGAGCCGTCTCGGCCCCCATGACCCTGCTCCCCGGCACCCTCGACCTCCTCGTGCTCCGCGCCCTGGCGTGGGAGCCGACGCACGGCACCGGCGTGGGCGACTGGATCCGGCTGGTGACGGGGGGCGTGCTGACCATCGAGGAGGGGTCGCTCTATCCGGCGCTGGGGCGCCTGGAGCGGAAGGGGTGGATCACGTCGGACTGGGGGCGATCCGACGCAAACCGGAAGGCGCGCTTCTACCAGCTCACCACCGCGGGGCGGCAGGAGCTTCGGCGCCTCGCGGCGGAGTGGAATCGCTACGCGGAGGCGATGGGGGCGGTGTTGCGCCACGGCACGCCGAGGCCGTGGATGTAGCCGCTACGCCACGAAATCGGTGGGCCCGAGCGGGCGAAATCCGATGTCGAAGGCGAGGAAGAGGGTCTTGCTGAAGGGGAAGAGCACGAACGGCGACAGCAGCGCCTCGAGGGGAGCCGTCCACGCCAGCGTGTCCCAGGGCGGCGTGGGCCAGGCGCGCGCGATCACGGTGAAGATCACCGCCATCGAGAGGCTCTCGGCGAGGAGGAGGTTGATCCAGATGGCGCCGAGGTAATAGCCCGGCTCCCCGCGGTCGAAGCGGAGCCCGCAGGTGGGGCAGTTCGGCAGCATCTTCAGCCAGTGATGGAACACCGGCCTGGCCCCGCAGTGGGGGCAGTGCCGTCGGATGGCGCGGAAGAACCGGGTGGAGCCGGTGGGCGCAGGCGATGTCATGGCGACAAAGCTAAC